>JAYUHI010000592.1:0-2691 GCA_043767095.1 Bacteroidota bacterium | reverse complement strand
CCACTGAATTGGGGAGAATCCGAAGTTATCCAATTTTAAAATATCTACACCTTTATTCTTAAAAAGTGCAATCATATCACCGGCACTGCCATACTTTGTTGGATCAAGATTTCGGTACCAGTCCGGAACTTTTATTCCTAAATTTTCCAACACCGGAATACCCGCTTCTTTATTAGCCACTCGTTTAGTATTGTCCTGCCAAAACATTGCCAATTGATGCAACAGATTCTTTCCGCTGGCATCAAGAAGATCAGTCTTAGCTCCTGCATTTATCAGCAGTTCGGCACATTCTTTACAATTGCTGACGACCAAAAAAAAGTTAAGGGTAGGTGTGTATGTAATGACAGCCGTTTTAATTATTGATTCCCAAGTTTTTATAGTTGATTTATTGGCATTTTTGCCTTTGGCTTTTTCATCCTCCAAAGTCTTTTTATACGAAGCTGTGGGATCATTACTCCAGGGCTTGTTCGCATCGGCTCCGGCTTTCAACAATATTTTCATGACATCTATTGAATAGTATCGTGCAGCCGTTACAACGGCAGGCACATCGCCATCATTAGGGTTGGCCCCTTTATCTATGAGGTATTGAGTAATCTCAGGCCAGAACCAGCAAGATAATAATGGACTAGCGCCTTTGGAGTCTGTAGCATTTACGTTCGCGCCAGCTTCTACCAGTTGTTTTACACCGGCCAAATCTCCCGCTAAACAGGCTTTGACAAGTGCATCGTTGTCCTGCGCTTTTGCGGTGGTGCCACCGATGGCCACGAACAGGAGAATAATGGCCAGGGTTTTTTGCATTGGATTCTTCATGGGTGTTTTATTTTCGTTGATTTTTGATAGACCAAAATTATTGGACCGCTCCGGCCGAATCAATAATACATTTTGCATATTTGGTTAGTGTCAATAATACATTTAGCGTACATTTCTCAGACCTCGGTAGACCTAACAGGTCTCCCTCGCGGAAGAATGAGAGACCTGATAGGTCTACCGATAACCCGTTTGCCACTTGAAACTGACGCATATACTTTTCATACTGATACCGCACTTGGTTGTATCGCAAGTGCCATATCCCAAGCAAGAGATTGATTCATTGTACAAAGCCGGCCTCTACGCTATAGCCCTCAAGAAAAATTCAGAATACTTGAGCGCAGCAGAGCGCACCGCTGATTGCCAACATATCCCCCTCGCTCTCTATAAGTCGGGCGAAATTTTGGACTTGCTTCAAAGAAGAGAAGAAGCTTATCGGTTCTTCCACCTCAGCCTTAGCAAGGCAAAGCAATGCAAGAACGACTCCGTGGAATGGTTGGCCACACGTTATCTGGGTGGTTTTTTCTACCGTCCTGGTGCAGGTGATTCTGCGTTGCATTATTTGAACAAGGCATACTACCTGATCAAGGACAAAAACCTTCCGCGCGAAATCAGTTCTGTTACCGGCATGTTGGGCGAAACGTGGAGCAAAATATTTATGAACGAAAAGGAAGGTGTTCGCTGGTACAAAATTTCCCTGGACTATGCCCTGCGCTCAGGTAATTATCATCCATTAGGCTATGCATACTTTCGCTATGGTGCTTACTTAGTCTATCATGGAAATTGTAAGGATGGGTTGCCCATGGTTGAGAAATCGCTTGCGTTATTTTCCGAGAACAACGATGCAGAAGGAGAGGTTTGGCTAATGAAAGGATTGAGCCAAATGTATGAAGACTGTGGCGAGGTGAAATTAGGTCATAGGTTGTCACAAAAACTTATTAAGAAGCAAGATTCATTGTTCAGTCTTGAAACGGCCAGGCAAACGGCACAATATCAAACGCTGTACGAAACAGATAAAAAAGAGCAGTCCATTAAAATTTTGGAAGCACAGGCAACCGTTCGCCAACAGCAGATAATTTTCATCAGCGCTTTTTCCGTGTTGTTGGTGGCCGCAGTTTTCTTTTTCCAAAATCGCACGGCCTTGAAGCTGAAACTGAAAAGAAACCAGGACGAATTGAAATTGAAGGAAGCCCATCACCAGGAGATAGGCCGCATTTCGAGAGAACTTCACGACAATGTAGGCACCAATCTGTCGCTCATGATTTCAAACATTGATTACTTGCACCATAAACAGAAAATCGAGGGACTGGAAAAAGTGAGCGATACAGCCCGCAACACTTTGCAACAACTGAGGGAAACAATTTGGGCAACCGACCGGCCATCTTTTACGTGGCTGGATTTTAAGAACAAGGTAGAACACTTCGTTGGCCAACTGGACCAACTGGAACAGCCGATCAAATTCAAATTGAACATCCCTTCCATTTCTTCCGAGCTAAAGCCAGGGCAGGTTTTGAACTTGTTCCGGATTGTGCAGGAGTCGGTTACCAATGCCGTAAAACATGCAGATACCAAGGAGATTCTTATTGAACTGCGACAGGATGATTCGCAGCTTACGCTAACCATCAAAGATTTCGGGAAAGGCTTCAACGCGGAACATGATAACAATGGCCACTACGGCCTGGCCAATCTTAAAAAAAGGGCATCGGCTTTGGGAGGGTCTTTAAATATTGTTTCATCTGCCGGGGCGGGCACTTCGGTTTGTTTGAAAATGGTTGTGGAGTTGTAGAGGGTCGAGTAGGCAAGGGCATTTCAGCCCAAGCCCCTCACAGAACCGTGCTTGAGACTCTCACCTCACACGGCTCTTCTAACCCGCTTCTTACTTTT
>JAYUHI010000591.1:0-6360 GCA_043767095.1 Bacteroidota bacterium | reverse complement strand
AGTATATGAGACAAAATGATGGGGAGAAATAGGCCTCATCCCCAGCCCTTCTCCAAAGGAGAAGGGAGCAAGTCCCTCTCCGACAGGAGAGGCCTGCCGGTCAGGCAGGGATTTAGGGTGAGGTCTATTCCCCTTCATACCTCACCCCAATCTGCCGCTTAATCTCATCAGCCGTCTCAGCCATTAACAAACTCATTTCGAGCGGAAGTTTATCGCTTTCAATTTTTCCTTCGCGCAGGCATTGCATTGCTTCAACTGCCTGGAATTGCAAACCATTGGAAGCGTAAGGAAAATCATACAACTCGGTTTTCTCATTGTTATTCTTCTTCAAAATAAAACTGGTTGCCTTGTGCCAGGCTGATTGAATTGTGATCGTTCCCTTTGTTCCGGTGATGACAGCCTCTTTAACGGAGTCGGCAATAAAAGAAGAATAGATAGAAGCCACGGCACCGTTTTTAAAACCAAACATAGCGGCTGTATTTTCATCGGCACCGGTAGAGGCAATGCCTGCGAATGCTTTTATGTATTCCGGTTTGCCGAGCAACCACAAGGCGAGAAACATTGGGTAAACGCCAACATCTAACTGAGCGCCTCCGCCAAGCGCTTTATTAAAGGTACGCTGTTCAAGGTTGGGTGGAGCGATAAAGCCGAAATCAGCATGCATGAATTTGATGTCGCCAATTTCATCACGATCAATCAGATCTTTCATTTTTACTAATGCAGGAATGAACCGACTCCACATCGCCTCCATCAGAAACACTTTCTTCTCCCTAGCCAACTGTACCAATGCAGCGGTTTGACTTAAGCTAATGGTGAGCGGTTTTTCGCAAAGCACTGCCTTGCCGTGGTTAAGGCAAAGCTTGGCTTGTTCGAAATGAAAAGGGTGAGGCGTGGCGATGTAAATAATATCCACTTGCTCATCTTCCACCAACTCATTATAAGATTTATAATATTTTGGAGCGCTGAACCGGGCAGCGAAATCTTTCGCCCTGTGCTCATCGCGTGAAGCAACGGCATAAACCTGGGCTTCCGAAGAAAGAGTTTGCAGCGATTCACAAAACTTGCTGGCGATTTTCCCCGGCCCAATAATCCCGAAGCGGAAGATTTTATTCATTTGATTTGTTTTGATCCGAAGTTATTAAAAGTATAATGATTAGTCCTACTTTGTCAAGTTCTATTGGCTCTTGTTAAAAGGTCACAAAGAACACAAAGAAGACACAATGGGCACCAAGAAAATTGCATTGTTATAGTGTTTACTGAGATCTTTGTGCTCGTGGTGGTTCGTTGTGGTCTTTGTGACCTTGATTCTTATACTTCCTAAACCAAACATAACAAAGTAGGATTAGTTAGCCATACTTTGTAATAATAACTACCCTGAACCCTGACAGGGTTCTGTAAACCCAGTCAGGGTTCGATGAAATTCTTATTTCATAAACTTCAATGCTTTTAATTCTTGCAAAAAACCCCTGCCGCACTTATCTTTCTTTTTCATGATGGCTCAACTAAAACGCTGGATTCGAAGCACTATTGGTCTCTCCAGCACAGAGGCCAATGCGTTTATGGTTCTTTTGCCACTGCTATTCCTTGCTGTTTTTTCTGAGCCTCTATACAGATGGCTAACCCCGGATAAACCACCTTTAACAATAAAGGAAGAAATATATTTGGATAGTTTGGTTGCTTCCATTGAAAAGCAGAAGCCAGAAGGTTCTACAGATTCTTCAATCCTGTTTCCATTCAATCCCAACCAGGCCTCATTAGATGAGTTAACCTCACTTGGTATTCCCGAGAAGATTTCCAAACGGATTATTCAGTACAGAACTAAGGGAGGAGTATTCCGAATCAAATCAGATATCGCCAAGATGTATGGAATGGATTCTGCCCTTTACAGCACGTTGTTTCCATTTATTTACCTGCCAGAAAAAATGCCAGACAGGGAATCGAAGGAATTTTCGAAACAGGAAAAGCAAATAGTAGTGATTCAATACGATCTCAATTTAGCGGACACCACCGATATTAAATCTGTAAGAGGAATTGGCAGTGTACTTGCCAAACGGATAATAAAATATAGAGAGAGCCTGGGTGGCTTTATCCGGTTCGATCAAATTCGTGAAATCTATGGCCTTGATTCCCTGGTCATCGGTGAGTTAAAAAACTTTTATGTTTCTGATGGTTTTAAACCCAGGCAGATCGAGGTTAACCACGCCACTGAAAAAGAATTAGATAATCATCCGTACTTGTCAGCACGCGATGCCCGCTCAATCCTTACTTTCCGTGTACAACATGGAAACTACACCTCCACAGCCGAACTGCTTAAAATAAAAACACTTAACGAAACCACGGTGACGAAGATTGGCCCATACCTTTCCTTTGAGTGATGGAACGCACGGGACAAAACGTATCACCTTTTCAAGTTTACCTCCGCAGGCTCACCAACCTTTCCGGCAACAGCCGCATGCTTTTTGTTCCCCGCTTAACAGAAGGCAAGCACTTAGACTTTCAAAGGTTTAGTTTCTTAAACAATAGGCAACCGTTTTCACTTCTCGAAAAAATCATTGCAGAAAAATCAGTGTCGCTTTGCCCGGTGGTTGATCCACGGGTTGCAGGCGTGAACGAAATAAGCCGGTCGCTCAAACTGCTACAACGCACGGCTAATTTTTTATTTGAAGAAGGCGGCACCCGAGACTTGCACATCGGCTGGCCATTTGTCCGGGGAAAGTTTAACGATGGCACAAGTGTTCAATGCCCGCTCGTGTTGTTCCCGGTCGATCTGGATGCAACCGGCAAAGAATGGAAACTTACACCCCGCGAGAGCGCCAATATTTCTTTTAACAAGTCGTTTCTAATCGCCTTAGCTTATTATAACCAAACTACTTTGGCTGAATCGCTCCTGGAAGAAGATTTCGAAGAGGTGGATCGCGACAGCACGGTGTTTCGAACCGCGTTGTATTCCATGCTGCACAAAGAGAAGTTGGAAATTAATTTCAACCCCGATACATACCGCGATGAGTTGGAATCATTTCATACTTTCAAGAGGGAAGAATTTGATCAGGCGCACCAACCGGGCCAGCTTAAACTATTTCCTCAAGCTGTTCTTGGCATATTTCCGCAGGCCGATTCTTATTTAGTTCCCGATTATGTGCAATTAATTAAAGGTTCACCTGATCTGGACTTCACAGATTTCTTTCATGCGAAGTCGGTCTCAATTCCTTCAGGAGGTAAAAGAAATTTTATTTCAGATGTGCGGGAAGATAAACTTTACAACCCGTTTGTTGCCGATTCATTTCAGGAGAATATTCTTAAGGCTGTAAAGCTGGGCCATTCGGTGGTTGTTCAAGGCCCTCCTGGAACAGGAAAGTCGCAGTTGATTTGCAACCTGTTGGCCGATGCACTTGCCTGCAAAAAAAATGTGCTCGTGGTTTGCCAGAAGCGCGCTGCCTTGGATGTTGTTTGGAACCGTATGTACAAGGCCGGCTTTTCCGATTTCCTGGCTCTTGTTCACGATTTTAAATCCGACCGGAAAGAAATTTATTCCCGCATTGCTGCCCAGATCGATAAGGTGAATGAGTTCAAATCAAAAATCAACAGCCTGGATGCAATTCAACTCGATCGAAATTTTCTTCAGGCGGGAAACCATATTGAACAAGCCTGTGATGAATTGGAACAGTTCAGAACGGCTTTGTTTGACACAACTGAGTGTGGAGTGAGTATTAAAGAGCTGTATTTAAGCACCGATGCCCAGGCCCAAACAATTCTTAATGTGAAGCAGGAGTTTTCGAAATTCAGGATGGATAACCTCACGGAAATCTTGTCGAAAATAAAAAGCATTGAACATTACAATACTATTCTGGAGAAGGAAGCAAATCCCTGGCGGCACCGCAAGCCATTTGTAAATTTTCCACCTTCAGCATTACCGGAAATAAAAAAGATGTTGGTGGAAATTCCGGAGACCATGCAAAAACTATCCGATCAGATAAAACAAATTACTGGGTCGCCTCTCGATTACCAACAGGCGGAAATTTTTTCCAGGAGGCTTGATGATTTGAGATTGCTGAAATCGGTGTTGACAAGCGAATCGGTTTATCACGCTCTTAACGGTATGGTGCAAGAACGGGAGGGAGAGACCGATACGTTGTGGGTCCAAAATATTCAACGGGTTATTGATGAGATTTTTAGCGGTGAAGGCCCGGAAGCAACGGTGGAGACTGCACAATTGGGGAAATTCCAACAAGCCCTGCACCGGAGCTTAAAAGCAAGAAAAAACCTGGTGACCTTAATTCGGTGGGAATTGTTTTCGGATGATAAATTTCTCATCAAGCGCATACTGGTGGCGAATAACCAGAGTGGGAGGGAAGGGCTTAAAGCGCTGGAGAAAAAACTTGACATTCGCCTTAACCTGGAACACAACCTGACCAAGTTAAGAACCAAGTCGTGGATCAAAAATATTCCGGACCAAATTACCAGACAGGCATTTAAAAACTGGCTTGCTGACCTGGTGCTGGCCACCCGGTGCAATAACCTTTTTGATGAAATCAGGAACCTGAAAAATTTTCTTTCACCTCACAGGATTGGACACACCCAATTCATGCAAGCTATCAGTGCGTTCATTTCAGTCATGGACGTTTTTTTGTCTGATCAAACGAAATGGGCTGCTTATTTGTCAACACGGCAAATGGAAGAAGTAGGAATGGATTTTTCCAAAGCCCCTATTTTGACTCATTACCTCCAGCAGCATTTTGATACGTTGTGTGAATTTGATGAGTTGGTGGAAGGATTGAATGCAGATGAAAAGGAAATCTATCAAAAACTGATGGATGCCAATGGTCTAAAGTCTGACGGAGATGAACTCGGTTCGATCTTGACCAACAGTTTGGGGCTGGCCTGGATAGATCATATTGAGTCAAAGTACCCGGAACTGCGGATGGTTTCTTCGGGGAAACTGGAACAATTGGAGAAAGACCTTCAGCAAAACATTGAGATCAAAAACCGGATCAGCGAGGAAATGGTATTGCTCAGGGCCCGCGAACGCGCCACCGAAGATTTGGAGTATAACCGGTTGAATAACCTCACTACTTACCGCGACTTGTTGCATGAAGTGACGAAGAAGAAAAAGATTTGGCCGTTGCGGAAATTGATCAGCACTTATCACGAAGAACTTTTTAAAGTGATGCCGGTTTGGCTCGCCTCCCCTGAATCCGTCTCAGCTTTATTCCCCCTGACTAACTTATTTGATTTGGTTATTTTCGATGAGGCCTCTCAATGCTTTGCCGAGCGGGGCATCCCCGCCATGGCCAGGGCAAAGCAAGTAGTGGTTGCCGGAGATCAGCAACAATTGCGGCCGGGAGATTTCTTCCAGGGCCGGTGGGACGAAGAATGGGAGAGTGGAGATGTAGAAGTTGAATCGCTGTTGGATTTATCATCGCGGCATTTTCTTTCCCTCACGCTTCAGGGCCATTATCGCAGCCTGTCTCCCGAGTTAGTGGCATTTTCCAATCGTAATTTTTACAACAACAAACTGGAAGTTCTTCCTCACAGAGATAGAGTGAACAGCCATGAACCTGCCATAGAATTTATTAAGGTGGACGGAGTTTGGGAAGATCAATGTAATGAAGCGGAAGCCTTAAGAATTGCAGAGCTTGTTTTCGATTTGATTAAACAAAATCCTGAAAACGAAATTGGAGTTATCACGTTTAATCAACCGCAGCAAATGCGCGTGATGGACAAGGTTGAAGAGAAACTGTTTAAGGAAAAGACAAGCACCCCGCCCTCATTAATGATCAAGAACATTGAGAATGTGCAAGGCGATGAGCGGGACATCATCATCTTTTCAATAGGGTACGCACGCAACACGCAAGGAAAAATAGTGTTGCAATTCGGCAGCCTGAATATGGATGGAGGAGAGAACCGGCTCAATGTTGCGGTGACGCGTGCCCGCGAAAAAATAATTGTCGTTTGCAGTCTTTGGCCGGAAGAATTGCATACCGATGAAACTAAAAACAAAGGTCCCAAATTATTGAAGGAATACCTGCAATTTGCCCGATCGGTTTCCGAGAAGGTTCCGGCAACATTGAAGCCTCGGCCCAACCACCATCAAGAATGGTATTTGAAGTATCGTCTGCCCCTCCAGGGAAAAGAGGTGCTGTACGATTTTTTCCCTAATGCCGATCTAGCGATAAAAAATCAGGATGGCTTTGGCAACTTAATCCTTACTGATGATGATCATTATCAGCAAGCCCTTTCCGCCAAGCATCATCATGCCTTGCTTCCGAAACAATTAGAAGAGAAGAACTGGAAGTACCTTTCTGTTTACAGCCGTAATTTCTGGAGAGACAAGGAAAAGTTAATGTTCGAGATTATGAATAG
>JAYUHI010000590.1:0-2697 GCA_043767095.1 Bacteroidota bacterium | reverse complement strand
GTCAAACGTGAGCTCGTCCGGCACAAAACAATCTTTGACGGAGAAATCGCAGCTGCCGGTGCCCTTGAGTCCGGCCACATGCCAGTTATCGTGCAGTTCGACCGACGCAATCGGCAACCGACCGTTCACCTACCCCGATGGAAGGATCGATATCCCCTCGCACACCGGAAGGGCGGGTGCCGTAAAATACACCGACTATTCGATCAACAAATTTTTGAGGGAAGCCCGAAGCAAACCGTGGTTTGACAGCACTGTGTTTGTGATTGTTGCCGATCATTGCGCATCCAGCGCGGGAAAGACTGAATTGCCTGTAAACAACTATCACATCCCAATGATGATCTATTCCCCGGCCCTTATTGCACCCGCAAAAATGGAAAGGCTCATGAGCCAAATTGACGTAGGGCCTACCCTACTAGGACTATTAAACTTCTCCTACACCAGCAAATTTTTTGGCTATGATATTTTTAAACTAGAGCCAGGCCGCGAGCGGATTTTTATCAGCACCTACCAAAGCTTAGGCTATATTCACAACAACAAAATGGTGCAACTCGATCCTCAACAAAAAGTAAACACCTACAACCTGAACTTCTCAGATGCATCGCGTGTCAAAATAGAAAACGACCGGGCCGAAATAGATGATGCCATTGCGTGGTATCAATGTGCGAGCTTCGCGTTTAAGAATGGCTTGATGAAGTAGGGGAATTAGGAGATGGGAGATTGGAGACATTTGTAATTGATCTTGAGTTTGAATTTAGAAGTCAGAATTTAGAATTTGAGATAAGCGGAGTTTGTGTTTGATTGAGAGTTTAATAGTCAGGAATTTAGAAGTTTGGAGTTGCCTGTTTTGAGTTTGAATTTAGAGGTTCAGTTAGTAGTAATATCCCAACAAGTTCCAATAGTTTAGTTGCCACAACAAAAGCGTGCATGCAACTCCAAAAAATGAATAGCTAAGGCGGTCCAATACTTTACCTACTTTGTTCGCCCAGATCATAATCACAAAATACCAAACGAATACGGTAAAAAATGTGGCTACCAAAGGAAAGGCCAACGCTATTTTTACAGCAGTGGGTACACCATATACAATGGCATTGGGCTCGCCCATACCCAAACCAAAGATGATGAAGAAAAGGAAAAAGCAAAGTGCAGCACACCACGAGGCAAGTCGTGCTGATAATGGAATTTTACGTGCCGAATTAAGTTCACGCTTGTAGTCCTTGCGGATATAATATTTTAGCGGGCCGCCAATCAACGTGAGCAAAATAAAAACAATTGAAATGATGAAGATAGCGTAGTGGGCAGCCGAAGTATGAATGCCAGTTACTTTATCAAAAGCTATAATCGGCAACCCTCCCATAAACATGGTCTTGATATTTCCATCGCTCGCTCTCGTAAATTCAATTACTTCTGAAGTATGCTCATGGCGAAACACAAGGCTATCGATGGGCAACCAATGATCAGCTTTGTCGCCAAGAAATCTTGTTTTCAACTTTGTTCCTTCTGTCACTTTTATTTGGCCTCTGCTGAACAAAGAGCCAATCTTGGTGAGATCGTTATAGGCAAACCGGTTAACGCGATATTCACCTGCAAATTTTTTCAAGTAGCTGTCCGGGAGTTTGATGGTGGGCTTCAATGTATTTTTCTCGGGGAAGTAGCGGTCCATAAACGCTTCCAAAACCTCGCTGTAAGTGCCACCTCCGTTTTCAGAATTGAAAGAAATAAAAAATCCTACTTTGTGCGTGGGCAACAGTGCCATCACCGAATGAAACCAAAACGTATCGCCACCATGCCCAATTACTTTTTCCCCATTCTGGCTCATGTCCATAAATCCATAGCGCATCGGGTTTACATTTTTTGTATGTTGAAAGGCCGGGCTTTGCATGAGCTTTGCTGTTGCGCTATCTAAAATCGAAGCTCCTTCAAAAAATCCCAATTGCAAATGCGCCTTCATAAAGTTGGCCATGTCAACAGCGGTGGTAGTGGCCGCGCCAACCGGAGCCAACGGAACAAACTCAAAAGGCTTTTCTATAAACAGCCCTCCAGAAAATACGTAACCTTTCGACATATTCTTTTTAAAACGGGCCGGCAAGGGCTGCCGAAAAGTGGTGGATGGCATCGTCAACTTGTTCAAAATATTTTGTTCTACATACTCAATCCAATTTTTTCCGGCAACCTGTTCCACAATATACGCTGCCATACCCGTTCCATGATTGGAATAGGAAGCCACTTCACCTGCAGGCCAAACTCTTGCTGGGATTTCCTTCATTAAAATTTCACTCAACCGTGTCACCTTAGAAGAATCTTTTGAGAAGAGGCCGATCACTAAATCTTCAAAACCGGGCGAGTGCGTCATCAAATGTTTCAATGTGATGGGCTCTTTAAAAGTATCGGGGATTTTGAAATCTTTCAGATATTGATTGATGTCAGTATTCAAATCAAGTTTGCCCTGCTGCACCAATTGCATCACGGATGTCCAAACAAATAATTTGGAGATGGAGCCAATGCGAAAAAGTGTTTCCCCTGCATTGACCGGTATTTGATTTTTTACATCTGAGAATCCATAGCCTTTGGCCAATAGTATTTTTCCATCCTTCACTATGCACACCGTGGCACCTGCTATGTGCTTATCGCGAAGGTGTGTTTCAATAACACCGTCCATAAAATAAAGTGCGTTGAGTGAATCTAATGGGGACTGTGCTT
>JAYUHI010000589.1:0-6365 GCA_043767095.1 Bacteroidota bacterium | reverse complement strand
CTAAAAAGAAGATTGCCATAGCACTGGGCATACTCCTGCTTGGAGTGGTCATTTGGAACTGGTCCCTCCTCTCCTATGGCGTACAACAAGGCATGGGGCAACTGAATGTTGTTTGGAATGCACGGCCTGTGGAAGAAATATTGGCAGACCCTGCCACGCCTGATTCAATCAACCAAAAATTAAAGCTGATTGGAGAAGCGAGACGCTATGCTATCGACTCGCTTGGACTTAAGGACACCGATAATTACAAAACCCTGTTTGATCAGCAAGGAAAAGAAATCATGTGGGTGGTTACGGCCAGCGAAGCTTTTCAACTCAAGGAAAAACGGTGGGAGTTCCCGGTGGTGGGCAGTGTTCCCTACAAAGGTTTTTTTGACATAGAACGGGCCAGAAAAGAAAAGCAACAGTTGGAACAGGAAGGCTGGGATGTGCACGTGTCTAACCCCAGCGGCTGGAGCACGCTCGGCTGGTTCACTGACCCAATCCTCAGTGACATGCTGTACAAAAACGAAGGTGATCTGGCCAGCCTCATTATTCATGAGATGGTTCATGCTACCATTTTTGTTAAAGACAGCATTGACTTTAACGAGAACCTTGCCTCCTTCATAGGCGATTTAGCTGCCCTGAAATTTGTGTTGTACAAGTATGGCAATCAATCGGGCGAACATCTAACCTTTATTCATGAAGATGCTGACTTCCGGAAATACAGTGCTCATATTTTGCGCGGTGCTGCTTTGTTGGATAGCACTTACAAAAACATTATAGACCTGCCGTTCCAACAGAAAACATCCGTCAAGCAAGAGGTCATGAAAAAAATTGTGGAGAGTATGGATACATTAAATCTGTTTTACAACAAACAACCTTCCAAAAGGTTTGAGAAGAAACTGCCCAATAATGCCTACTTCCTTTCCTTCCGCAGGTACCAATCACAGCAAATGGATTTATCCAGTATGTTTGAAGAGCAGTTTCATTCGGACTTCAAGGTTATGGTGAATTATTTTAAAGAGCGGTATCCATTTTTGTAGAAGGCTCAATCAATCCCAATACTTTGGAAAAGAAAAAGAAAAAAGAAAACATGCCAGGCAAGCCCGATTTCAAAATACTGGCTGTTGATGATGAGGAATCCATCCTTGAACTGTTAAAATACAATTTGGAGAAAGCCGGATATGAAGTTCGTACGGCAAAGGATGGAGCAGCGGCCGTAGAACTCGCCAGGAGGTTTAGGCCCAATCTTGTTCTGCTTGATGTTATGATGCCCAAGATGGATGGTGTTGAGGCTTGCCGACAAATTCGAAACATAAAAGAGCTGGAAGGTGTATTCATTGTATTCCTCACCGCCCGCTCAGAGGAATATTCGGAAGTGGCGGCTTTTGAAGCAGGGGCTGATGATTACATCACCAAACCCATCAAGCCACGGGCATTGCTCAGCCGGGTGGCCGCGATGCTCAGGCGAGGCACCCAGCCCAAATCCATGCCCGACCAAATTATTTCAGGCGACTTAACCATTGACCGTACCAGCTATACCGTCACCTTAAAGAATAATGAAATAGATTTTCCAAAAAAAGAATTTGAACTGCTCTACCATTTAGCCCTTCATCCCAATCAAGTTATCAGCCGTGATGATTTGTTGCATCACATTTGGGGTGCCGATGTTTTTGTGCTGGCCCGCACCGTGGATGTGCACATCCGCAAAGTGCGGGAAAAAATTGGCGATGAATATATTGTTACGGTGAAGGGAGTAGGGTATAAATTCAATGCCTGGTAAAGTCGAGAGGCTCATCAATCAACATCTCCTCCGAACGTTAATGCCGTCAGCGATTTTGATCCATCCACTGAATTCCTTGCTCCAGTGTTTCAAATACCTGCAGAGTTATCCCAAATTGTTCAGTGGTGGCGATCATCCGGTTATAATAATCTTTCCGTATAGGGTCATTGAACCCGATAGCGGCAATACGGATCAACCCATTTTGTGCGGCAGTTTTTAAAACATTGGAGATAAACCATTTTTGATCCTCCGCTGAAATGACACCCTGATTTCTTAAATCGGCTATCCAGCCGGGGGTATTGTATTTCTTTATCGTCTGCAAAACTTTTTCAAAAGCGTGGCGGTACTCTATGCTGGTTACATTTTTTTTCCAGATGATCACCGTGTTATTGATGAGGGCATCATAGTAAAGTTGGGCGGCATCATTTTCAAAGAAAACCTGCTTCGCTAAATCGGGAGAAACAGTAAAAATCAACCTGAACAGGGCGCCCTTATCAACTTCGCTTTCCACTTCCACGCGGCCTTCCATGATTTCCATTTGCGAACGCACCAGGTAAAGGCCCATGCCTTTCCCCGAAACATGATAATGAAAACGCTTGTACAGTTTAAATAGATTTTCCTGCTGGTTCTTCAGGTCAATTCCCAAACCATTATCTTTTACTTCTACCTTAATCTGTCCCGAATTTGTAGTAACTGATCGGGCCTGTATTTCAAGAACGCGTTCAGGAGATTGGTATTTGATTGAATTACTCAGGAGATTAAATAAAATACTTTGAACCATCGGGCGAATTCCATAAATGTGAGGGTGTTGACTAAAGTCGCTGGAGATTTTTGCATTTCGCGTACTTTGCTCACCCAAAAGCGAAAGGGCGCGATCCCACTCTTCCTGCAAATCAATTTTTTCCCTGACGCGGTATAACTCATTCCTGATATCAATGATGGTGGTGAGGTCGCGTAGTATATCATCCAGTTCTGCCGCAGATTGATAAACATATTGGGTTATGTTGGCCAAATCTTCTTCATCCCTGCTTGATTCCATCAGCTTGGTGAGGCCTAACAACCGGGCCACGGGCCCCCGTAAATTATGTGAAACGGTAAAAGAGAATTGCCTCAATTCATTGTTCGATTTTATCAACTCATGGTTTGCTTTCACCAAATCAGCATTCTTCTCCTCCACCAGGTTTTCCAGGTGCAAACTGTATTCTTCCAACTTTAATTTCTGCTGGCTAATGATTTGGCTGGCGCGCTCAAGCATCTCCTGGCTGCTTTTCATTTCTTCCTGCTGCTGTTTGATTTCTTCGTTCTGTGTCTCTGTTTCGTGGGCAAGGGCAGCGAGTTGTTTGTTGCTTATCTGTAACGCCTGGTTAATGGCCTTGTTTTTATCCAACGAGGCCAGCAAGGTTTGGCTCGCTTTCCAGTTTTGCCATTTCAGCACAAATATGCCGGCACACAAAGCGCCAAACGAAATAAAGGTTATGTAGTTGATGTAGTAATATGAAGTGACATTAAAGCCGCGCTGGTAATAACCTACACCCAGGGCATTGTGGATAGGGTCAAAAAAAATCAGGCAAACAAAACTGGAACCCAGGCAAACAGCAATTTTTATTTTTTCCTGAAAATCAAAAGCTACTGCCGGTAAGATGGCCGTAGCGAGCAACAGATAGCGTATATCAAAATAAATAATATAGGATTGTTTCTCCTGGGTGAACTTCCCCAGGATAGATATAAAGAGGGTCATCCAAACCGGCACCAGGCAAAAAAGCAGGCGGCCAAGATTTACATAACCTGTGTTATTCAGAATCACAATTCCAATAAACAGGGCGCTCACCAGAACAATGAAAGGCAGTGTTGGCCCCCAACCGAAAAGGCCATAAATTATTATAGCAAGAATAAGTGTAAGAGCGGAAAATATTTTTGAAAGAAGATTGGTGATGGCCAAATGGTGACCATGTCCAAATGCATTTTCCTCCTGCGAATTAAAACCGGTTGGCATTTGTCTGCTTAAATCTTATGCGATTATATTGGCCTTCCTTATCTGCCTTATTCTCCAATTAATGTTTAATTATTTTAAACCTGACAGTTCCCCGCTCTGTCTCAGCCAGGCCTATGTATAATCCAGGGGCAACTGCATGCACATCCCACGTGTTATCGTTAATCTTTGGCAACTTCATTTGACTGCCTGTCATGGAAACAAAAGTAAAACTTCTCAAATGATCAACCGTGCATTGAATATAATCCGTTGCCGGATTAGGATACATATGTATGTTATCCGTTTGAACTTCATCCAATCCCGTAACGGTGCCATTAAAATAATTCAAGGCCAATTGGAAAGCATCAATTCCTATTTGTTTACCAATAAGCCGACCCGGAATATCATCGGCTGGCGGGTGAATGCCTCCCCAAATCCGCGACAAACTGCATTGATCTGAGGCATCTTTGTAGCGGGCCCACTGCAATGTTATCCTTTGGCTTGGCCCCTCTTCAAAAACGAGGTACTCATTTTTTGGTGCTTCGAACTCGCCCATTCCGCCCGGAAAAAATTCATCGCCCGTCAATAATGTTAGAATTTCAGCGGCAGCACTCGAGTAGGTGGAGTGACCTGAAATGTATCCTGCAAAAGGCGGGGTAACGAAAGTTGGCCGTTGATAAGGAAACCAGTTTTCAGCAAGTATCCAACCCACACCTGCTTCATCGGTGGCCGGTGTTGTTATATAGGCGGGGCCGCGCCAGCAAAATAATTTGATCTTTCCAACATGTTCATTATTTGTTCCAGCCAAAGGGTCACCGGCTTCAACCAATTCAATCAATCCTGGCTTTAATTCAATCCCTGCGGGATGATAATTAGGTTTGTTCACGTCAGATGATTGGCCCAAGCCGGCCAGGTATCGAATAGCAGAAATTGGCCGCACATAATCATAATATCCTTTTATGCCCCAGGCGGTGATGGCTGCATCGTGAAGCGCACCTCCCAGCACAAAATATGATTTAACATCCCATTCCAAAGCGTCCATTTTTTCTCCGTTGCCGGCAAACTTTCTTTCAAAGTCGGGATGATCATTCACATAATTCAAAATAGTGAACCAGTGTCCGGGTGGTGTTTCTGAAGTGGGCCCATCAGCCCAAAACTCTGCCAGTACTCTCGTATAATCTCCCCGGTAAACAATTTGCGGTTGATAAGGCAGTCCGGTTTTTGGGTTAACAGAATGACCCGTCACATTATCGCCTCCATTTTCGAAATCATAAAAATCGTGATACTCAGCCGGGGTGGTTGGATAGGATTGAATGTTGCCAACCGTGGCTGGCGAAATATCAACCTTCACGCAATCGGCTGGATCAAGATGAGAAGACCATGCCGATACTAATTCAAAATTCCATTTGTATTCTGCCGATTGGCCTGAACCATTTGTTTTGTTCAATTGGGGAGGCGAGCCCGGGTCATGATAAACCAGGTAATCATTTCCATTACGGGTAAATTTTGTCCGGTCTGATTCTTTTAAGGCAAAGGGCACCACGTTGCCCCACTCCGGTGTAAGGAAGGGAGGTGTGTTGTTGATCACATTTCCATTTTGATCAATAAACTGGCTTAGCGTTAACGGCTGCCACCGGTTGGGATCATCCAAAACCTGGGCTCCTGGTTCTGCGGGCAACATAGGCAGGTTAAATGGCTGATAATATTGATTCTGAAAACCAAGGGCTTCATTGCTGCCATCGCTTAATCCAAATTCAATAATCTTAGAGGCAATATAATTTCCCAGCGCAGCGGGTGAACCCGTTGTGTAATCTGCTGATATGAAGGATTCATCATACCCCAGAGTAGCGAACAATTTGCGCACGTTGGGCAGTGTGGTGCCTGCCCCTGGCGAATTGGCGTAGCGAAACAGAATCATTCGAAAAGCCGCATAACTGATGGCTTCATTACGGGCAATCTCTTTTTCACCCGACAGGGTTATGCCGTTAAAGGGACAATAAAAATTAGCAACAGCTTTTCCCAGGAAAAAAGTATTGGCCATTTCATCGTAGGCTGCCCAGGCATCGTACATAGCCATAGAAACATGAAACAGATTGCGGGCTTGAACGGTAGGCCGGGCAAAGTCTTTGCGGATAACGGTGAGTTGGGCTTCATTCCAGAGATGAGCTACGGAATGGCCTTCAATTTCTTCCCCAGCACTTCCACCTGTATCGGGCGGTGGGGCCATCAGATTTGGTCTGTTTAACGCTTGCTGATAGGCACTAACACTAAATGCGTTAAGTGTTTCATTTTGAATAGCCAGGTAACGTGTATTGCCTTGCACGTTATCATAAGTGTCCACGCTTCCGTCAGGCCAATGGATTTTCATTTGTGTTACTGCTGTTTCTGTACCTAACCCAAAATGCAAGCGCATGCTGTTTTGTGTAGAATATCCCGAACCAGTTGTGACTTCATCAAACTGGCCAACGCCTCCCGAAATAATCTCAACTCTTGCGCCAACGGCAAATTTATTTACAGCCGTTCCTACGAGGTTAAGTTCAAGCCAGTTGCCGACAACGGTTTCATCGTTACGGAAGATTTTAACGCCTCCATTTATATAATTCACTACGATCAAATCTTGCCTTCCATCGG
>JAYUHI010000588.1:0-6372 GCA_043767095.1 Bacteroidota bacterium | reverse complement strand
TCAGCAGAGGAGGAGGGATTCGAACCCCCGATCCCCGTGAAGGGATGCCGGTTTTGCCACTGGCATGCCTATGGCATTGCCAAGGGCATCCCTTTGGGGCAAGACCGGTGCAATCAACGCTCTGCCTTTATTTAAATGATACTTTTTTCTTTTAGGTACCTGTATCCTTCTATGGATTTGAAGAACAACTCTCTTCGGTAAGCATCTGATTTAGTTTCAAATGTCTCGTTATAAATCAATTTCCAGGGTCTCCTTGACTTAGTATACCTAACTTTTCCATGGTTATGTCTCTTTACCCTATTAGTAAGATCATTGGAATGACCATAATAATTAGTTCCTGTCTTCTCACTTTGTAAAATGTAGGTATAATACATTCAACATAATTATATTTCATTCAGCCCATCTAGTGATTGGGATTGCTATTATCCCTGCGTGTTCAACAGCCCGCTTCTAAAACCAAAAAGACCAAACCCCGAGTGAAAGAGATTTGGTTTTTTAGTTTGCAGAGGAGGAGGGATTCGAACCCCCGATCCCCGTGAAGGGATGCCGGTTTTCAAGACCGGTGCAATCAACCGCTCTGCCACTCCTCTGTGTTTACATGATACCCTTTCCTTCAGGTTCACTCACATTGCCTTAAATCATATGTCCCAGACTTCTCACTTTGTAAAACGTAAGCATAAAACATTTTACAAATTTACACCGAACCCCGATCCCCGTGAAGGGATGCCGGTTTTTCCCGCGGGGATCCCTTTGGGACAAGACCGGTGCAATGCCACAGGCATCCCTTTGGGATCAACCGCTCTGCCACTCCTCTATTAAGAAAGACCTTGATTGGGTCGGCAAAAGTAAGGCATTATTTTTTTTTACCAAATTATTTGAAAACTACGCTTCATGATTGAGTCTGTTCGCGGCCTGAAACCCTTTTGATTAAAAACCTGTCGAGCGTAAAGCTTAAAACTGTGCAAATAATAATCACCGCAGGCAAAATATACATGTTGCCATAATCCTTGAAAAAGAATGCCGTGGCAATGAAGGCGAGGTTGAGAACGCCTAACGCAACCGAAGATTCAGCGTGTGATAGTCCAAGCCGAAGCAGGCCATGGTGAATGTGACTCTTATCGGGGGTGATGGGTGATTGGCCTCTCAGCACCCGAAGGATAATAATTCGAATGGTATCGCAGAGGGGAACAATAATGAAGCAGGTTGCAGCACCTACTGAGGAAGAAAATTTTATGAAATGGCCTGTTGGTAATGCCTCATTCGAATTCATGAATTGGATAGTAATGATGCTCAACAGCATGCCGCCTACCATAGCGCCCGTATCGCCCATAAAAATTTCGGCAGGCTCCCAATTGAAAACAAGAAAGGCGAGCATGCTACCGGCCATCGAAAAGCACAGCAGAGAAAAGACAGGCTGAGCGGCCAGGTGGAACCAAATTCCAAAGGCTGAAAGAGAGACAATGCCAATCGTTCCGGCAAGTCCGTCCAGTCCATCTACAAGGTTGTAAGCATTCGTGATAATAATGATGAACCCGGCTGTGAGGACAACTCCGACTACCGTTGGAATTTCATACACATTAAAAATTCCGTAGAAGGAGGTGATTTTTACCTGGGAGAAAAGCAGCCCCACAACCGCAGCAGCCTGGCCGATCATTTTTCGCCAGGCATTGAAAGGAACCAGGTCATCGCGGATGCCGAGAAAAAAAATGATGAGCAAACTGGCCAGCAGGTAGCGAATGTTCACCCATTCATGGAGGTCCATCCACATGATAGTGGAAAGCAGGAACCCCGTAAAAATCGCCACGCCACCAAGGGAAGGTGTAGTTTTCTTGTGCAGCTTTCTTCTGCCTGGCACTACCACCAGGTTTTTCTTCAGGGAATATTTAATAAGCACTGGAAGAATAAGGAACGCCACCAGGAAAGATGTGATTGCTGCGAGGGTTAAAAGCAGGGTTTCGCTGGGTTTCATTTTATTGCGAAGATAGTGGAACGAAGATCAATGCAAATGGAATGCAGATGAATACGATGAACGATGATAAATGCAAATGGAACGCTGATGACGCTGATGAATATGATGACCGATGATAAATGCAATGGAACGCAGATCAATGCAAATGGAACGCTGATGACGCTGATGAATATGATGAACGTTGATAAATGCAAAGGAACGCAGATGATTGGATAAGCACAGAAAAATCTTATAAATCATAACCATCAGCGTCATCAGCGTTCTATTGGCACCGCTTCCTTAAAAATCATATTAATCATAATCATCAGCGTTATCAGCGTTCTATCCAACTATCGGGTATGCTGTCGGATTTGATGAATCAATTCGATGGAAGGCTTTGCATCCTTCAATCCAAAACCTTTCCCGCTTAGAATATCGCGATAGCTAGCCGTGTGCAAATCGTTGAACCCATCGCTGAATTCAATTTCATTGCCTTCCATAGTGAGCGAGCGGAAAGTTCTTTTGCCCGTTTGCTTCACCACGTCTGGCAGCCGCTGCGCATCAATACTCAGCAACCAATTGACACGTGCCCGTTGTAATTCCAGAAAACCACTGGCCGTATCATCCGTCAGCTCCTTTACCGAAACTTTTTTCACCGGGCCAAAAATCCAAAGCAGCATGTCGAAAAAATGCACCCCAATGTTGGTGGCCACGCCACCCGATTTAGAGTCATCGCCTTTCCAACTCACATGATACCAGTTTCCACGCGATGTGATGTAAGTCAAATCTACATCATAAATTTTATCTGCCGGGCCATTCAATATTTTATTCCTTAACTCAATGATGGCAGGGTGGAGGCGAAGTTGCAGGATGGTAAAGACTTTTTTACCGGTCTCTTTTTCAATTTCAGAAAGGGCGTCCACATTCCAGGGGTTGAGAACCAGCGGCTTTTCACAAATGGCATCAGCTTGCTGGCGCAACGCAAAGCGGATGTGTGAATCGTGCAGGTAATTCGGTGAACAAATGCTCACGTAATCCACGCCTTGCTTTTGTCGCCTTAGTTTATCAAGGTGCCGGTCGAATCGTTCAAACTCGGTGAAGAAATCCCCGGAAGGGAAATACGAATCGAGGACGCCCACATTATCATGTTTGTCTAAGGAAGCCACGAGGACGTTGCCCGTTTCTTTAATGGCTTTCATGTGGCGAGGAGCAATGTATCCGGCAGCACCAATCAGGGCGAAACGCTTCATAAGGAATTTTTCGAAAATTAGAAATTCCTACCATAGCATGGACATAGCATGGCACATCATTTATTGTAGAGACGGACAATTGCACGACTCTACCGTATGTTTGCAACCTTGAACAGCGTATAAGTGGCCAATTCAGCACATAAATCAGGTTTCGTAAGCATCGTGGGCAGGCCCAACGTGGGCAAGTCCACCCTGATGAACAGGCTCGTGGGCGAAAACCTTTCTATAATAACAGCCAAAGCGCAAACCACACGCCACCGGATCATGGGCATTTTGAATGGCGATGATTTTCAAATTGTGTATTCTGATACGCCCGGTTTGCTCGAACCCAAATATGAGTTGCAGAAGGCCATGATGAGCTATGTAAAAGTTTCGCTTGACGATGCTGATGTGGTGCTGCTGGTGGTGGATTGGAATGAAACGTGGGATGAACAACAGTTCAGCGCCATCACCAAAATAAAAACACCCATTCTGATAATCATCAACAAATCCGACCTCGCCAAAACCACCGAAGAGAAAGGTGCGAAAGTAGGGTACTGGAAAAAAATATTTCCATCATCAGAATGTTTAACGGTATCGGCAAAAAACGGAACCAATATGAATGCGGTGCTGCCATCCATCGTAAGATTGTTGCCTGAGCATCCTGGATTTTTTCCAAAGGATGAGATGACCACCCGGAGTGAGCGGTTCTTCGCTTCGGAAATCATCCGCGAGAAAATCTTTCTGCATTATGAACAAGAGATTCCCTACAGCAGCGAAGTGGCCATTGAATCGTTCAAGGAGGAAGAAAACATTATTCGCATTCGCGCGATTATTTTTGTGGAGCGCGATTCGCAAAAAGGTATTCTGATTGGCAAGGCTGGCTCTTCGCTCAAGTGGGTTGGCACCGAAGCCCGGAAAGACCTGGAAAAATTCTTCGGCAAGAAAATATTCCTTGAAACTTTTGTGAAGGTAGCCGTGAACTGGAGGAAGGAGAAAAATAAACTCAAACAGTTTGGGTACTTAGAATAATGATCAATGATCGATTGTCAATGTTCGATGCTGCATTGATAATTGATCATTGAAAATTGATAATCAATTTGAAATGTCAAACGTAGTAGCGATAGTAGGAAGACCCAACGTGGGCAAGTCAACATTTTTCAACCGGCTGGTAGAAAAGCGGCAAGCCATTATGGATAACATGCCGGGCGTTACGCGCGACAGGCATTATGGCTCCAGCGAGTGGAACGGAAAATTTTTCACGATCATTGATACGGGCGGATATGTGATGGGGTCCGAGGATAAATTTGAATCGCAAATCCGCAAGCAGGTGGAGATGGCCATGGAAGAATCATCGGCTGTGATTTTTATGGTCGATTGTAAGGATGGCCTTACCGGATATGATAAAGAGTTTGCCAACGTAATCAGAAAGTCAAAGAAACCGGTGTTCGTTGCAGCCAACAAATCCGACAGTCCTGGTAACTCCTACATCGCATCTGAGTTTTATGAGTTGGGATTAGGCGAAGTGTTTCCTATTTCTTCCTCCAATGGCAGTGGGTCGGGTGAGTTGCTTGATGCTGTAGTTAAAACTTTTCCGCAAGAGGGCGTGCAAGACCCGTATGCCGGCATCCCGAAAATCGCTATCCTCGGCCGGCCTAACGTAGGCAAATCATCCTTGCTCAATGCATTGCTGGGTTCGGAGCGCACCATTGTCACAGATGAAGCAGGCACTACGCGCGATGCGATTCATTCGCGTTATACACAATACGGGAAGGATTTTATTTTGATCGATACTGCGGGTATCCGCAAGCGGGCCAAGGTTCACGACAATGTTGAATTCTATTCGGTATTGCGTTCGCTCAGCGCCCTCGAAGAATGTGATGTGTGCATTGTGGTGATTGATGCCGAACGAAAGATGGAATCACAAGATGTGAGCATCATCGCGCAAGCGGAAAAAATGGGAAAGGGAATAATCCTGTTCGTGAACAAATGGGATTTGATTGAGAAAGACACGAAGACATCCGAAACATTTAAGAAAGAAATGATCGAGGCCATTAAGCCCATTGATTATGTTCCGGTTTTATTCGGGTCGGCCACCAACAAGCAGCGCATATTCCAGGTAATGGAAAAGGCCGTTGAAGTGTATCAAAACAAAACTCAAAAGGTGCCGACCTCGGCTCTGAATGATGCGCTCCTGCCGGAGATTGCCCATTACCCGCCCCCCTCCATGAAAGGAAAGTATATTCAAATCAAATACATCACCCAGGTGAGTACACCCACACCATCGTTAGCCTTTTTCTGCAATCATCCGCAATACATTATGGAATCCTATAAACGGTTCCTGGAAAACCGGCTGAGGGAAAAATTTAATTTTGAAGGAGTGCCCGTGAGGTTGTTTTTCCGAAAGAAATAGTGTTTAACAACCGGAGTAAATCGGTTGCGAAGCATATTTATGAAGAACTCAAATTTTTTTATGACCAACGGCCTTAAAATACCCTTTCCTTGTATATTTGCAGCGAATTTTAAAAACCTGAAAACTATGAAAAAATTGATCGCCTTGTTGATGGTATGCGGTTTTGCATTTGCTTTTGTTGCTTGTGGTGGTGCTAAGAAAGATGACACTGCTCAAGACACAACTGCTGTTGCTCCCACACCCGCACCTGACACTACTACTGCAGCCGACACTACTGCCGGTAATTAAATGACAGGCCCAATCTTGAAAAAGATTGTCGTCAACCAAAAGGCTTTAGATATCTAAGGCCTTTTTTGTTTTCCTATGGCCCCCCATTCTTCATTTGCTATTCTTCAAAAACATCTTCCCGACAAGTCCTTGTCATACTGCCTGGACCTTCAAGCCCGGTACCCGTTCAGATTGAAGATTAAAAAACCGCGGAGCACCAAGGTTGGTGATTTCTGCGCACATGGCGGGCGAGGATCGGTAATTACAATCAACCAGGACTTAAACCAATTTTTGTTTCTCGCTACATTCATTCATGAGTTTAGTCATCATGCCGTGCACCTGGTATATGGCAACACGCCAGAGGCGCACGGCAAAGAGTGGAAGCTGGCTTTCAAAACATTTATGGGGCCTGTTATGGAAATGGAAATTTTTCCTCCCGACCTGCAGGCCCGTTTACAAAGTCATTTGAAAAATCCAAAGGCCTCTTCGTTTAGTGATGTCAGCCTGACTGCCTT
>JAYUHI010000587.1:0-2704 GCA_043767095.1 Bacteroidota bacterium | reverse complement strand
AAATAACCTGCCTCGGGATTGATCGCGTGAAGCCTGCCGTCTTTGCCCGGTTTGATCCAGGCGATGTCATCGCCCACGGTGGTCACCTTCCAGCCATCCAATTCCTTGGGCGGAATGAGCATGGCGAAATTTGTTTTACCACAGGCACTGGGAAATGCCGCGGCCACGTATGTCTTTTCTTTCTCCGGACTTTCTACACCTAAGATCAACATGTGCTCAGCGAGCCAGCTCTCTTCATAGGCCATAGCCGAAGCGATGCGGAGGGCAAAACATTTTTTTCCAAGTAGCGCGTTGCCACCATATCCCGAACCATAAGAAACAATAGCCCGCTCTTCAGGATAGTGCACAATATATTTGGTTGTTGGATTGCAGGGCCATTTAGCATCCTTCTGTCCGTCCATAACCGGGGCGCCAACGGTGTGAATACATTTTACATATTCGCCTTCACTGCCCAGCACATCCATAACCTTCGTTCCAACCCTGGTCATAATGTGCATGTTCACCACCACGTATTCTGAATCGGTTATTTCGATGCCGATATGAGATATGTTTGAACCGATTGGGCCCATGCTGAATGGAATGACGTACATCGTTCGGCCCCGCATGCAACCACTCAACAACTTCATGAGCGTTTGCTTCATCTCTCTGGGCTCAACCCAATTGTTCGTAGGGCCTGCCTGCTCTTTCTTTCGACTGCAAATAAAAGTGCGGTCCTCCACACGGGCTACATCGCTCGGGTCGCTAAAGCACGCAAAACTGTTTGGCCTTTTTTCCGGATTCAACCGGATGAACGTGCCTTTCTCTACCAAGGTCTCGCACATCGCATCATATTCTTCTTTTGAGCCATCGCACCAACGAACCTGGTCGGGTTGGCAAACGCCAGCAACCTGCATTACCCAATCGTTTAAATCTTTGTGTTTGATCGTGAATGGACTTTTTACTTCGATGGTGGTTGTCATGGTATCGGGCATTGGATAACCAAAATTACAATTCCAATTGATTCAGTCAAACGGTTGAATAAGGAAGTAATTACACGTATTCTATGGAAAAAATCAACAAGGAATCAAAAATCAACCCGGTACACCAATACAGGAATCAGGCCCAGTTGATATTTGGTTTGTACTTTCTGAAGATGCGTGTCGTAATAGTAATAAGCGGTGTTCTGCTGATTGGTAAGATTCTGAATATCGAGGGAAATGGTTCTTGTGTATCCGGGCTTGTTCTTTCTCCAACTCAAACGCAGGTCTAAGCGGAAATAATCGGGGAGGCTGATAGGAAAAACATTTTTATCAATATACCGCGTGTCGCCATACGCCTGGGAATCGGCCATGCTAATCTCCTGTTGGCGCAACCCACCCAGGTAGAGCACACGTGAATGAATACCAAAAGTTTTGTTTCTCCGGTTCCATTCTTTCCCACTAGAGAAAGTTGAAGTAAAGCGCCCGTTATACCGGGATGTTAAATAAGTTGAACTGCCGTTAGAGTAGCCACTGCCATACCACGAACCACCCGCAATAAAATAGATTTGATTCACCAATTTCTTTTCAAGCAGAATATCGGCTCCATAATTTTTTCCCAGCCCGCTGGACAACAAACCTCCCGGAACAAAATCATCCATTTGGTTTATGGTTGAGAACGGATTAACCTCGGCTGAAACGGGAACTTTAAAAAGTTTGTGATGATAGGCGTTAAGGGTAAATGAAAAACCACGCCACATACTTTTTTGAAAAGAGGCCGTAAATTGATGGGCTTTGGTAAGGTCAAGCCGATCATTTTGAGGAGCCAGGTAGGTTTGAGTTTGTTGAAGCTGACTGGTTATTCCATATGCCAACGATAACTGTCCTTTAAAAATTGGAGCGGTAACATTAAGCCGAGGTTCAACTGAAGATGAACCATTAAATCCAAAATGGACATACCGAACGCCTATGTCAACCAGCATCAGCCTGGTCTTCCAGGAAGTACTCAAGAAAGGCTGCCACAATATTCCGTCAACCGCCCCCGCAACATTGGGAAATGCTTCATCGAAATTGAGAGGGGTTTTAGTCACAACGTTTAATTTGTGCGTGACAGATGTGGCAACCATTCCAGCTAAAAAATTAATTGATGATGAAAAGCGATGGGTAAAGTTTATCGATCCCGAAATTAAAGTACGCTCACTATCAAACGCTTCACTGTAAATGTAATTAGGCAGCGCTGGAGTTAGATCAAGGTATGCACTTTGTGATTTCCGGGATTGAAATTGTCCGGATATGGCGGCTCCAATTTTTAAGTTTGATTTTTCACCAGAGTAGATCGTACTCAAAAATCCTGCGCCATAAACCTTTCCTGTAAAATTAATATCGTAACGATCTTTTTCGGTTTTCCATTCAGATGTATCCTTTCGGTCAAATTGATTTGAGCTTAAACCGCCAAAGCCAAAAACAGATAAATGCTTTCCTTTCTTTTGATCAAAATCAAGATGAAAGGTTAAGTCCTGAAAATTTATTTTTTCATCTCCGAAATTTATTCCTGCTGCAGACAGCAAGCCAACGGTTGAATAACGATAGTTTATTAGATAAGAAGATCTCGAACCCTCCACCTCGGCCCCCTGACCCTCCCGCGTGTCGCGGGACAGGCCTAAGGGGGAACTGCCAGCGCGCACTTCATTTTTGGAATTCCCAAGTGGCCCCTCAGTAGCCAAGTCAATCCCTATCAAACTTGCTTG
>JAYUHI010000586.1:0-2706 GCA_043767095.1 Bacteroidota bacterium | reverse complement strand
TTATAAGTGGACTTACGCACGATCTTTAAAATTTCTACAAAATCACAGGTTATATCCATCAATTTTGCATCAAAAACAAAGTTTTGCGTAACTCCTCTTTATAAGTAACTTCCACAATAGAACCCTCTTTAACATTTGGCAATGCAATTTTCATGATGTCAAAATTATCATCGTATTTTTCTTTGAAAACCGCATCGTTTTTCATCTTTGTTTCTATAATCTTTCCATTCTCTAAGTTGTATGTTATACCCTTCAAGCTGGAAAGCTTTTCAGCGTTACCGGCACTGTGATAAAGTGGAACCTCGAAATTGCCCCATTCCAATCCTTCTTTCCTTAATATTTTAATCCGGGTAATTCGCTCAAATGTTAACATAAATCCTTTTTCAGCAGAATATATCATGCCTGACTCACCATAGTCAGTTAAAACCACAGCAACTGCTGAGGAATCTTTATCATAGGTTGTCATTTTTAAATCCTCTATCGGGATATCACCAAACTTGATTGGAGCCTTTTGCGCCATCAGGTGAAAGAAAAGAAGGAATAAAGTAGCTGTTAAGAGCAGTTTTTCCTTAGGTTTCGATTTCATAGGTGAGTGCGGATTTAAATTAAAGCCGAAAAACGAAAATACCGTTTTTACCAATTATGCCAAAACCCAAATCCGTTTTCTTCTGCCAGAACTGCGGCCACGAATCGGCCAAGTGGGTGGGCAAGTGCCCCTCGTGCAGCGAGTGGAATACGTTTGTTGAAGAAACCGTTCAAAAAACAGAAAGTAAAACGGAATGGAGGCAGGAAAGTAAACTGCCCGCAAAATCAAAACCTATTTTGCTGCGGGAGATAGAACAATCTTCAGCAATCCGTTTTCAAACGCACGATAACGAACTGAACCGGGTCCTTGGCGGTGGACTGGTTCCCGGCTCTCTGGTTTTAATTGGCGGTGAACCGGGCATTGGCAAATCTACCTTGATGTTGCAGATTGGTTTGATGCTTGGAAAGGTAAAAACGCTGTACGTATCGGGCGAAGAGAGTGAACAGCAAATTAAAATGCGGGCCGAGCGTATTTTCCCTTCCCTTTCCGGGCTGCCTGCCGGACAGGCAGGGGCAGCATTCTTTGTCTTGAACGAAACCAACACGACACAAATCTTTACTCACATCGAATCACTTCAACCAGAACTGTTGATCATCGACTCCATTCAAACACTATACTCGCCTCAGTTAGATTCTTTAGCCGGTAGTGTTGGTCAGGTTAGACAAAGCGCTGCCGAATTAATGAAGTTTGCAAAAGAAACCGGCACACCTGTTTTTTTAGTGGGCCATATTACCAAAGATGGACTGTTGGCCGGCCCGAAAGTTTTGGAGCACATGGTGGACACGGTGCTGCAATTTGAAGGCGACCGCCACCTGGCTTACCGTATTTTGCGCACGACCAAAAACCGTTTCGGATCTACAAGTGAAATTGGCATTTATGAAATGAGTGGCGCAGGCCTGCGCGAAGTGTCCAATCCATCGGAAGTATTGATCTCGCAAAAAGATTCTTCATTGAGCGGGGCAACCATTGGCGCCACGGTGGAAGGCAACCGCGCCTTACTCATTGAAGTGCAATCGCTGGTGAGCCCGGCATCGTTCGGCACACCTCAACGAACACCAAACGGGTTTGATCATAAAAGATTAAACATGCTGTTGGCCGTTCTCGAAAAACGGTGCGGCTACAGAATGGGTCAACAAGATGTGTTTGTGAACATGGCTGGCGGCCTTCAGATTGATGACCCCGCTATCGACCTGGCGGTTTGTGTTTCCATCATTTCATCTTTTGAAGAAAAACCTATATCAGAGAAAATTTGTTTTGCGGCAGAGGTTGGATTAGGTGGTGAACTCCGGGCCGTTAACCGGATTGACCAACGCATCAGCGAAGCAGAAAAACTGGGCTTCACTGAAATGTATGTTTCCAAATACCATCTGAAGGCGTTAAAGAAAACGGAATCCAAAATCCAAATAAAAACGCTGGGCCGGCTGGATGAAGTGCTGGAGTTGCTTATGACCTAACTCCTTAGGAAGGTGAGGTAAATCGGTTACATTTCCGGATTCAAAAATTCATTGAACTTGGATGCGAATCTTTAAAGATGATTAAATTTGTGGATATGAAAGCAACACGTACAAACATAGTGCTTCAGGATGATCTCGTAGGTGAAGCCATGAGTCTTAGCAGGGCGTCTTCAAAGAAAGAAATGATTGAAACTGCGATCAAGGAATATATTCGGTGGATGAAAAGGCAGAAGCTTTCTGGGCTAAAGGGCAAAATTCAATGGGATGGAGACCTGACTAAAATGCGAACAGCCCGGATTAAATGATTTTCGACACATCGGTTTGGATTCAATTCCTAAATGGCCAGGAATCAAGTAAAGTTGAATTGTTAGATTATTCAATCAGAGAATCAAAGGCCGTCCATATCTGCCCTCCCATTTTCCAAGAGATATTGCAAGGAATCCGAGATGATAAACAATTTGTAACGATTAAGGTTTTATTGCAGGGTTTAGATTTTTTACATCTTGATCCTTATGAAGTTTCGGTTAAAGCCGCTCAACTTTACAGGTCGTTAAGAAAAAAAGGAGTTACTATTAATAAGTGGACTTACGCACGATCTTTAAAATTTCTACAAAATCACAGGTTATATCCATCAATTTTGCATCAAAAACAAAGTTTTGCGTAACT
>JAYUHI010000585.1:0-15284 GCA_043767095.1 Bacteroidota bacterium | reverse complement strand
ATTTGATGCATTCACGAAATCACTCAGTCAGGTTTTGAATAAACTTAATTGTGGTAAGGTTTACTTAATTATTGACAATGCATCAAAAGATAATACTCTAGTATTATGTAAAAACCTCACAGCTATTGATAATCGCTATATAACAATTTGGGCTCCTGAGAATAGAAATGTTGTTGAGGCCTATTTAAGAGGATATAGCGAAGCTGTTGCTAATAATCATGATTATATAATAGAAATGGATGCAGGGTTATCGCATGACCCTGAAGAGTTGCCATCATTTATCAACGCTTTAAAGCAAGGATATGACTGTGTTTTTGGCAGTCGTTTTATTAAAGGAGGTTCAATTCATCATTCCACTTGGAGACGCACATTTCTTTCAAAAACTGGTACAATCTTGTCCAATATTCTTTTAGGAACTAAAATGCACGATATGACATCAGGGTATCAGGGGTTTCATTTCAGAATTGTTAAGAAATTTTTAGCATACAAGTTTCTATCAAAGGCACATTTTTATCAGACTGAGTTGCGTTTCTTACTTCGTCATTCCCGTTTCATAGAAATACCAATTCATTACCGCGCACCCTCTCCCAGTGTTTCCAAAAAAGCTATTATTAATTCCATCGCTGTGCTCCTTTTTTACTTCTTCCAGCGCATTAAATTAAGGAATCCTGAGATAAAATAAGTGTATCCTCAATGACCAGTTCCTAAAAAGTCAAGTGCATCCTTTTAACTACCACGTGTAAAATGAATAATACTTTTTTAATAATAACATCAATTGCAGGAAGTAATCATCATGTTCTTAGATTATATGCAGAGGAGTGTGCCAAAAAAAACGTAACCTTTCTTGTCATAGGTGACACCAAGAGTCCTGTGAATTTTGAATTAGCCCAGTGTAATTTTTATTCAGTGCAAAGGCAGCAAAACTTGAATTTCGAGTTGGCCAAATCCCTTCCATTCAAACACTATGCACGCAAAAACCTAGGCTACTTAATTGCCATGCAACAAGGTGCAGAAATTATTATTGAAACCGATGATGACAATTTGCCTATGCCTGAATTTTGGTCTGACCGAAAAAAAGAATTAAAAGCTTATTTGTTGACGGATCAAGGATGGGTAAATATCTATAGCTATTTTTCGGTATCGCCAATATGGCCGCGTGGTTTTCCCTTAGAGCACCTTCATAAAAAATTACCGCATATTGGGGAGTTAAAATCCATAGAGTGTCCTATTCAACAGGGTTTAGCCGATGTGAATCCGGATGTTGATGCAGTATATCGCCTCACAATGCCCTTGCCTGTTTTGTTTTCAAAATTAGAAAATATTGCGATCGGGAATAACTCGTTTTGTCCGTTTAACAGTCAAAATACTACCTGGTATAAAGAGGCTTTTCTACTCCTTTATCTGCCCTCCTACTGTAGCTTCCGGATGACGGATATTTGGCGTTCATTTATTGCCCAACGAATTGCATCAACATGCGGATGGCCAATTCTATTTCATCAAAGCACAGTTTGGCAGGACAGAAATACCCATAATTTATTGAATGATTTTCGAGATGAAATACCAGGCTATTTGAATAATTCCTCAATTATTCAATGTCTTAAGGAATTAGAATTAAAAGAAGGCACTTCAAATATTCCTTCCAATCTTGTAACTTGTTATCAGAAACTAATTGATATGAAACTGATTGAAATAGCCGAAATGGACTTACTAAATTGTTGGATTCATGATGTTAGTAAGACAAAGCAATAAGGGCATATTTTTTATACACGTGCACTAGCCTGTAGCAGCCATCCAACATCCAACATTAGTTTTTATATTTGCCACTCATTTTTGTATAAATTATCCTATGCAGCGCAGTTTTTGGTGTCTTTTGATTTTCGTTGTTTTGCTAAGCGCCTGCGTCCCCAACCGTAAATACGTCTATCTCCAGAAAGACGATGTAGACAAAAAGGATATTCCTGTTGACACCCTGGTCAGGAGTTATAGCCTGAAGATTCATGATTACAGAATACAGCCACTCGATATACTTTCCATCCGTATAGAAAGCTTAACACCGGATGATTACAATTTCATCTCAAAGTTATATCCCATCATTGAGCAATCGGGAGGAGGGGGGGGAGGCGGTGCGGCTAATCCAATCACTGGCTTCCTTGTTAATAACGATGGTGAAATTGAATTTCCGGTTGTAGGGAAGTTGCATTTTGCCGGGTTGAATGTGTTCGAGGCGCAGGAAATGCTAAGGAAATCATTTATTCCCTACCTGAAAGATCCGGTGGCCCGGGTAATGTTGATGAACTTCAGGTTCACGGTTTTAGGTGAAGTAAATGGCGAGCAATTGGTGGTTTCCAGAAACACACGGGTAACTTTTATAGAAGCCATAGGGCTGGCCGGTGGCTTGACGGAATTAGCAGACAGAACCAAAATAAAAGTAATTCGACAGGTAGGTAACGAATCGAAGGTGTTTTACCTCAACCTGTTGCAGGAAGATTTGCTTACTGCTAATCATTTTTACGTGCAGCAAAATGATATAATTGTTGTGCCGCCCCTGCAGCAGCGGCCTTTCCGGTTGTATTGGTCACAAAACCTTTCCCTGTTTGTTTCGACCGTTTCCGTTGTATTGTTAGTGCTTAACCTAACCACCCGATAACCGTGGCTGAGAACCTTAGCAGTAAGTTTGATTCCGGAATTTTAGGTGAAGGCGCCACCAAGCCGACCTTCCAGGTGAACTTTAAGCGTATCATTGCCCGTGCTATTTCTTATTGGTACCTGGTGGTATTGAGCTTACTGATATGCCTCAGCATTGCCTTTGCCTATAACCGCTACGCCAACAGGGTATTTACCGTAAGTGCATCCATCATTGTTCGAGAAGGCACGGAGAATGCAGCTGCAGAATTTCTGTACAAGAGCAACCCGCTTGTTAACCCCTACCGCAATTTTTACAACGAGTTATACATCATGCGTTCTTACCCCCTTCTGCAGCAGGTTGTAGAGAGCCTTAACTTCCATGTGGTGTGGTACAGAGAAGGAAAAATCAAAACTACCGAGATCTATGAACATGACTTTCCATTTCAAATTAAGTTACTGCCATCGAAGGAAAAGCCAACCGGAAAATCCTTTGGGTTTAACGCGGATGATGAAAAGACCTATTCATTAGAATACTTAAAGGATGACGGCACCACTGCAAAACGTTTTTCAAAACTGAGCTTTAATGATACTGTTGCCGTGAATGGGTACAGGTTTTTTGTTTCGCGAAACGATTCAATGAAGGACAAGTTGAATAACCGATACTATGTAGTTGAGTTTAAAGAGCCGTTTCAACTGGCTCAGCAGTATTCCATCAAACTCAAGGCCACCTGGGCTGAGCAAGGTTCATCCATAATCAAGTTGGAAATTTCCGGGCCCCTTCCCGAAAAGGAAATAGATTTTTTGAACCAGTTCATTGAGCGGTATCAGCAATACGATATTGAAAAAAAAAATCTGGTGGCCACCAAGTCCATTCTTTTTCTTGATCAGCAATTAAAAAACATTGGCGACTCGCTGAAGTATTTCGACAATCGTATTGAGGATTTCAAGCAGACTCATTCTATGTCTGATTTTACGGCCGCTTCCCAACAATTATTAGACCGCATTCAGGTCTTAGAAACTCAGGTATCGCAGATAACTTTATCCGGCAATTACTTTGCTTACTTAGAAAATTATCTGAAACAAAGCAGCAGCCTTGACCAAGTGGTGCCGCCATCAGTGGTGGGTATTAGTGATCCAATTATTACAGGCCTGATTTCTAAACTCATGGAAGTGCAATTCAGCATGCGCATGCTGGGCAGCCAGCAAACGGAAGAGAATCCATTAGTGGCTGAACAGCGGAAACGGATAGACCAACTCAAAGGCGACATCTTTGAGGGGGTAAAATCCATTAAAGCCACCCAAAAGATTAACCGCGATTTTCTTGAAAAACAGATGTCGGAACTGGAAAAAGAGCTTGGCAAGTTGCCAGTTTCGGAGCGAACACTGATTGACATTAAGCGGAATTATACCATCCGCGAAAACCTGTATTTGTTTCTGATGCAGAAGCGGGCCGAAGCCGGGATATCAAGGGCCTCTACCACAAGCGATATTATTGTGGTGAACCCACCCACGAAGAGCGGTGGGTTCATTACACCAAAGCCCATTCAAAACTACACCATTAGTGCTGTGGCTGGCTTGCTCATACCGTTTCTCCTTTTCTTTTTATCCGAAATGCTAAACGATAAAGTACAGGCAAAGGAAGATATTGAGCAACTGACTTCCATTCCATTGATCGGAGCCATTGGCCATAACATGAATGGCGAGAGCAACTTAGTGGTGTTTAATAAGCCCCGCTCCGCTTTGGCTGAATCATTTCGTGCCCTTCGTAGCAATTTGAATTATTTTACAGAATCGAAAGACAAAAAAATTATCCTCATCACCTCATCGGTGAGCGGGGAAGGAAAAACATTTACTACCGTTAACCTGGCCACTTCGATGGTATTTGCCGGCAAGAAAGTATTGATCATCGGGGCCGACATGCGCAGGCCACGAATCTACCCCGACTTTAACCTGGAGAATGTTAAGGGCCTTAGCACGTATCTTTCGTCAACTCACAAGATTGATGAAGTGATTCAGAAAACGGCTATTGAAAACCTGGATTTGATGAGCAGTGGCCCTGTGCCGCCCAATCCCAGTGAACTGCTACTCCTCCCCAAAGTGGCCGAAATGTTTTCCGTAATGCTGGAGAAGTATGATTACATTTTGCTGGATACGCCCCCGCTTGGGCTGGTGTCCGATGCCTTTGCCCTCATGCCTTTTGCTCATCATACTATTTTTATGATCCGGCAGAATTATACCCCAAGATATTTCCTTCGCGACTTGCAGGAACTGTTCGAGAAACGTGAACTCAAAAACCTGAGCATTCTCTTTAATGATATTCAGAAAACAGGACCCGGATATGGTTATGGATATGGTTACGGATATGGGTATGGCTATGGATACGGCTATGGGTATGGGGATAAGAAGAAAGACGGAAGTGGGGGGTATTATGAGGAGTGAGTTGACAACTACCCCTTCATTCCGCGCATCACTTTATTTACAAATACAAAATCATCCACCTCTTTCACGCCAGAGTTTACAATTTCCTGGTTGGTGCCATCCCACATTTTCTCGCCTTTGTAAATGAACATAATATTTTCGCCAATGCCCATCACCGAGTTCATGTCGTGGGTTACTACCACGGTGGTAGTGTCAAACTCTTTCGTGATTTCGAGGATCAGTTCATCTATTAAAATCGAAGTTTGCGGGTCGAGGCCGGAGTTGGGCTCATCGCAAAATAAATAGAGTGGGTTGTTCACAATGGAGCGGGCAATGCCCACGCGTTTTTTCATCCCACCTGAAATTTCAGATGGCATTTTTTTGTTCACGTTTTCCAGTCCCACCCGTTTCAAACAAAAGTTAACACGGTCGAGTTTTTCATCGGGAAACATAGTGGTGAGCACGTCCAGCGGGAACATGACATTTTGTTCTACATTTTTAGAATCGAAGAGCGCCCCGCCCTGGAAGAGCATCCCAATCTCGCGCCTGATTTCAGTTTTCATTTCTTTATCGGCCTCTGTAAAATTCCGGAAGTCGTAAAAAATAATGCCGGTGTCAGCGTGGGTCAATCCAACAATACATTTTAACAAAACACTTTTGCCCGTTCCGCTCGCCCCAATAATCAGGTTGGCCTTGCCCTTCTCGAACGTTCCGGTGATGCCTTTAATCACCGGCTTACCATCGAACGATTTAGAAATATTTTTAATCTTGATCATGGAGTCAGAGCAGGAGTTCAGCCAGGAAATAATCGGTTAACAAAACGGCAATCACGCTCGTGGTAACAGCAGCCGTGCTGGAAATGCCCACTTCAAGAGCACCGCCTTGCGTGTAGTACCCTTTAAAACTGGAGATGGATGAAATGAGGAATGCAAAAACGATCCCCTTAATCAAGGCGAAGGTCACCATGTAATCATTAAACACGTAGCGAATGCCGTAGATGTATTCTGTTGGGGTAATAATGCCCGACAGCGAGCCAACCAGGTATCCACCCAGGAGGGCGCATACTGCCGATATGATGACCAGCAGGGGAAACATGAGCATGGACGCGACAATTTTTGGCAACACTAAATATGAGATTGAGTTTATGCCCATCACTTCGAGAGCATCAATCTGTTCAGTGATGCGCATGGTGCCTATTCCACCGGCCATGCTCGACCCAACTTTGCCTGCATAAATCACAGCCATAATGGTGGGGGCCAGTTCGAGGATAGTCATCTCCCTCACTACCTGCGCAATGACAAATTTTGGAATGAGCGGGCTCACCAAATTGAAAGCCGTTTGAACGGTTGTAACCGCGCCCATAAACGATGATACGAGTGCAAACAGGAAAGTGGATTTCACACCGATCTGAATCGACTCCTCCATCACCAATTTGTAGTATGTGCCGAATGTTTCGCGCCTAACCAGCATCGTTCCCAGGAACATCACATACCGTCCGAATTCCTTCATGAAAAGTGAATCAAAATGATTTAAATTGCTCAAATATATTCAAAATCCATCTTCCAGAAATTCCCCAATGCTAATCCCCAATCCCCCCACTCAACAATCTATGAATAAATTAATGGTGATCACCGGTGGATCAAGGGGCATTGGCCGCGCCATGGTGGAAAAATTTTCATCGGAGTCTTTTGATATAATGGTGTCGGCCAGGAATTTAACCGACCTGCAAAAACTGAAAGTGGAAATCGAAAAAAATCACGCCAACACGGTTCATATTTTTAAAGGCGATATAGCTGTGACCGTTGAGGTTAAAGCTTTCGCGGATTTCGTTTTATCGAAGGCCAGGCCTGTAGATGTGCTGATAAACAATGCGGGTTATTTTGCTCCCGGAGAAATCACTACCGAACCCGATGGCACCCTCGAAAGCACGATGAACGCCAATCTGTTCAGCGCTTATTACATGACTCGTGGCCTGGTTGCTTCTATGAAGAAGAACAAGTCTGGACATATTTTTAATATGTGTTCTGTGGCCAGCATCAGGGCCTATCCCAACGGAGGCTCTTATGCCATTTCTAAATTTGCCTTGCTGGGGTTTTCCAAGTGTCTTCGCGAAGAGTTAAAACCGCACGGCATTAAGGTTACTGCAATAATGCCGGGCGCAACCCGAACTGCGAGTTGGGAGGGGAGCGATTTGCCCGACTCTCGTTTTATGAAACCCGAAGATGTGGCCGAAAGCGTTTATGCTGCTTACTCGCTCTCGAGTAGGAGTGTTGTGGAAGAGATTATCATCAGGCCTCAGTTGGGGGATATATAGGCAATCACCCGCTTTAGGTTAAAGTGAACGATGGCGGAAGAAACTGTTGTTTACCATGCACACTCAGGTGCACGCCAATTTTTCAAGTATGCATTGAGATAACATTACCCAAGCCAGCACCTCACACCCGGCCCCTCTCCTCCCGAAGTTTCGGGATCGGAGGGAGCTTTCTTAAATTACTGCTTGCAACGTTTCGGTAATGGGGGATTTAAAATCTTTTCTTTTGAAACCATCAGCAAAAGTTCAACAAAGAGTCACCCCTCTCTCCCGAAGTATCGGGATTGGAGAGGGGCTGGGGGTGAGGTAATTACAGAGATGAAGGACTATTCAAAACTGTCGCATACTTCGCATTTCCAACCGCTTTCCACGACAAAATATTTTACCTTTAGGGTGAAGTATGAGCATGACCACAGAATTGATACCAACTGAAGCAATCCCTAAAAATTTATTGTTAAAAGCCCATGCGCTGATGTGTGCATCTAAACGCATGGCTGAGTTGTATGATGAGAAGCGTGAGATTGCCAGCAAATATGTTCACAGCACCTCACGCGGCCATGAAGCCATTCAAATTGCAACGGGGCTTCAATTAAAAGAATATGATTATGCCGCGCTGTACTATCGCGATGAATCTATTCTGCTTGCCCTCGGTCTTGAGCCTTACGAGTTAATGTTGCAATTGTTGGCTAAGCGCGATGATCCCTTCACAGGTGGAAGAAGTTATTACGGTCATCCCGCACTGAAGAGACCAGGGTTTCCCATAATTCCCCACCAAAGCAGCGCCACCGGCATGCAGGCTATACCGGCAACAGGCATGGCCCAGGGAATTGCTTATTTGGAATCGCAAAAATTGTTGAGTGGTAGTGATAGATCAGTTGTTCTTTGTTCGTTAGGCGATGGTTCTGTAACCGAAGGTGAAGTAGCGGAGGCATTTCAAATGGCCGTTCTGAAAAAGCTCCCCATCATTTATTTGGTGCAAGACAATGATTGGGGTATTTCAGCAACCGGGTCTGAAACGAGAACCATGAATGCATATGAATATGCTTTGGGATTCAAAGGCATGGAGCGAATGAAAACCGATGGCTCGGATTTTTTGCAGAGTTATCAAACCATGGAGAAAGCATTTTCATTCGTCAGGCAAAAAAGAAACCCCATATTGGTTCATGCAATCTGTCCCTTGCTGGGTCATCATACATCGGGAGTTAGAAAAGAATGGTACAGGGGAGAAAATCTGATTCAACAATCCGTTGATGATCCCTTCATCAAACTTGAAAAGCAATTATTTGAGCAGGGCGAATCAAAAAGTTCGTTGAGCGAAGTTCAAAATCAAGTCAATAAAAAAGTGGAAGCTGATTTTGAACGGGCATTGAATTCTCCCAACCCCGATTTAAATGATTTTGATTCGCATGAATTTGCACCTACACCTGTAACTGAAGAAAAAGGAATTCGCTCTCCGGTGGGCGGAACGAAAGTGGTGATGGTAGATGCCGCTCTTCATGCCGTGGAGGAAATTTTAAAGAAGCATCCTGAAACTTTGTTTTACGGGCAAGATGTTGGCGCCCGACTGGGAGGGGTTTTTCGCGAGGCCGCAACCCTGGCTCAAAAATTTGGCGATGACCGGGTGTTTAATACACCCATCCAGGAAGCATACATCATCGGGTCAACAGCCGGCTTGAGTGCTGTCGGAGCAAAACCCATTGTTGAAATACAATTTGCGGATTACATCTGGCCGGGCATCAATCAGTTGGTGGAAGAAATTTCGAAAAGTTGTTACCTCACGAAAGGAAAATTTCCGGTTCAAACTTTAATCCGCGTTCCTATTGGAGCGTATGGTGGCGGTGGCCCATACCACTCCGGCAGTATTGAATCGACATTGTTGAATATCCGCGGAATAAAAGTGGTTTATCCATCGAACGCGGCAGACATGAAGGGCTTGATGAAAGCAGCTTTTTACGATCCGAATCCGGTGGTGATGCTGGAGCACAAAGGTTTATACTGGAGCAAGGTGCCGGGCACCCTCGAAGCCAAGGCAATCGAGCCGGATGAGGATTACATCATCCCGTTGGGAAAGTCGATGGTTGTTCAGGAAGCAAGTCAATCTAGAATTGAATCCAGTGATTCATGTGTTGTGATCACGTATGGTATGGGAGTTTATTGGGCAAAAGAAGCTTCAAAGAATTTCGATGGGCAAATTGAAATCCTAGACTTACGCACCTTAAATCCTTTGGATTGGGAGGCTGTTGTTTCTTCCGTTAAAAAACACGGCCGCGCATTTGTGCTGACGGAAGAACCATTATTAAATTCATTTGCCGAGTCTCTTGCCGGAAGAATTTCTAAAGAATGTTTTTCATTTCTCGATGCCCCTGTCTGGACCCTCGGTGCGGCTAACCTTCCTGCTGTTCCTCTCAATGTTGATCTGGAGAGCATGATGTTGCCGAACGCGGAGAAAGTAGTGAATGAACTTACAGCAATATTAGCGTACTAGGGATAGAAGGGGTCCACAGACAACAGACCACTGACCACAGTCCACGGTTGACTGTGGACTGTTGACTGTGGACTGTTGACTATCGACATTAACTAAAAAGGATATCCAATTCCAATATTAAAAATCACAGGCTCCCGTTCCGTGCCAAAGGGCTTGAAGAATTTTACTTTGTTGAGCACAAACCGTTCTCCGGCCTGGCGTGCAGGATCGTACGCTTTCATGCCTATATCTAACCGTAATATCAAAAAAGTGAAATCGAACCTCAGCCCAAAGCCCGTTCCCACCCCAAACTCATTATAGAAATCCTTGATCTTGAATTTTGTTTTAGGGTTGCTGTTGCTGCTCAGCGTCCACACGTTTCCAGCATCAACAAAGATGGCATAGTTCACAAACCCGAATAGTTTTTGTCTGAACTCAATACTGCCCTCCATCAATAAGTCTCCGGGTTTTTCGAACCGGTAATCATAGAGGCCATTGTCTGTTGGGTTGGCTGACGAATCAGGAGCCTGCGTTCCCTGTCCCAACCTTCTTGGCCTCCAGGCACGAACGCTGTTGCTCCCGCCAACAAAAAAGTTTTTCTCGTAAGGCAAAACTTTGTTGGCGCTATAGGCGTAGCCAATGCCGCTATTAATGCGGAAGGCAATTTGCGAATGTTTGTTGATGATTTGATTTCGCCTGATGTCAACATTAGCCCGCACGTACTTGAACGGCTGCAGCCCTTCTTTTTCAATAATGGGAGGTGTGTAGAAGTTCAGAAATGTTCCCCCGCTTTCCAGGGCTGCCCTTACAAAAAAAGAGTTGACGTTGGTAGTACCGTAGCTATGCTGGTTCCAGGTTACCGAAAAAATAATGCTGCTTACCAGGGCTGGTTTGAAAGCGTTGATCAACCGGTTCCCCAATGAGTCTAACTCTCTAAGCTTAGAGTTGAAAGCAGGAGAGATGCTGGAGCGTATAACGTTCAGGTTTAGGACTGTAAAGGAATACAAAAAGTTTTTTTTGTTTTCCCAGGTGTAGGACCCAGATGCCGTCATGATGCTGCGCTGATATTCAGGACGGTCTGTATAGGTATATCCGGCCAGCAGTTTGGAACGTGGGTTATATTTTGCCAGGCTCGTGGCTTTGGGGCCACTGAGGGGAAGCAAAAATTGCGGGAAGGAAATGGTTGCATTAATGTTGGCCTCCGTGCTTCGATAAAAGTTTCCGATTTGGGTGGCGGAGGCCACGCCTTCAAAACCGAACCGGCCGTTCAATTCAAAAATTTCCAGCCCGCCAAACAAGTTTCTCTTTTTAAAATTTACGCTGTAGTAAGGTCCTGGGAACCCTTGGGTTACTGATACTCCTGCCTCATTGCCCCATGAGTAACGGTCGAGCGGACTGGCGAAAATGTTGGCTATAAATTTTCCCCCGCTGGTGTCGTAGTTAATGTTTACAAATTTGAATATATCGAGGTTGGCCAATTGCCGCTGGGTTTGAAAAGTTTGAGAGCGGCTGTATAAATTATCTTTGAAAATAAAAACGCGCTGCCGCAGCACTTTCTTGTGAAACTGGTTGGTAAACGATTGAAATGAGATGCCTTGATATCGATTGGTTTCGCGCCTTCGGCCAGAGTCGGCTTTCAGGCCCACGTCTGGAATAAAAGTAAGCGAGTCAACTTTGTATTGGCTATGGGCGTTGCCCCGGTTTGGTTTGCGAATGTTGACACGCACTGTAACGCGGTGTGGCTGCACCACGGTGGTGTCTATTTCAAAATCAACATACTGCCTGCTGAAATTGTAATAGCCGTTGTCGCGCAGAAGCAAATCGATCCGCTCGCGCTCTTTGGTAAATCCATCCTGGTTGAACGGCTGGCCTTTATGTATTGCCTGGTTGGGTTTGTCTTTTGCCAGTAAGCGTTCGATCAACGAATCCTGAGCGTTATAAAAAATGGAATCCAGCAGGTATGGCGGTCCGGCTTTCACCTCGTAAACCACATTAACTTTCTTATTATTCTCTGAATTCCGCACCTGCACATTAGAATGGAAATACCCTTTCGAAAATAAATACTGCCCCAGTTTTTCAACGGTTAGCTGGATGGCCGATGAATCGTAAACAGAAATCTTTTCGCCCCATTGCATGAAGTTGTTACCGTTATTAATTTTTTTATCGAGGGCCTCAATCTTCCTCAGCCTTCTATACTGCAGGTTGCCAATGGTTTTTTGACTCCCGGCTTTTTGCATTTTGCGCGCGAAGGCTTTTTCTTTTTTTGCTTTCTTACGCACGAATTTTTCAGGTTTGAATCTCTTCTCCCCAACGTGGTGCATCCACACCAAGTGATTGATGGGCAATCCAAAAAGCCTTCGGTTGGTTTTCGTTACATATAAGTTTTCGAGCGGGGAGGAGTCGAATTTTTTAGGAGTCGTTTTAATCGACTGGCGATAAAGCATTTTCTCATTGTCTTTCAGATAGCGCGTGCCCAGGCAACTGCTCATGAGTATGGCGGCTGAGCAAATGCTGGCAAAATGTTTAATTTTCCCAAACCAAAATTTCCCGGATGATCTCAAAAGCTAAGGTAAAGTGGGTCAAATCCCTGCAATTAAAGAAATACCGCCAAGAGGAGCAATGCTTTCTGGTGCAGGGCCTGAAGGGCGTTCAAGAGTTGATTAACTCCGGCTACAAAATTGAATTGGTTGCGGCCACCGGAGAAGTATTGGAGCAGGTGCAAGGCAGCACAAAAACGAAAACTATTGAATGGCTTGCCACTTCGGTTAAAGAACTGGAGGCCATGGGCTCCTTTCAATCCAATGAATCTATTCTGGCGGTTGCCCGGATGAAAAATACTTCGCTCCCGGCTCACCCTCAGAAAGAATATATGCTGGCGCTCGATAACATCCGCGACCCCGGCAACCTGGGTACCATTATCCGCACGGCCGATTGGTTCGGGATCAGTAAAATTGTGGCCTCACCTCACTCAGCCGATGTTTATAATCCAAAAACTATCAGCGCTACGATGGGCAGTTTCTGCCGCGTGGATGTGATTTATGCAGAACTTACTACGTATTTGTCTGCATGCGATGTTCCCGTTTATGGGGCCTTTTTGTCAGGGAAAAATATTCACGAGGTGAAGTTTGGAAGCGAGGGAATTGTGGTGGTGGGAAATGAATCGAATGGGATATCGCCTGGCGTAGAACAATTCATTCACAATAAGATTTCCATTCCTGGGTTTGGCCGGGCTGAGTCGTTGAATGCGGCCATCGCCACCGGCATTATCCTCGATAATATTTTCCGGTCAAAATAATCTCCCGCTGGAATTAGCGGCTTCCTCAATCATTCTTTCGGATTCTTCTTTGCCCAAATATTTATCGATGGCAGAGTGCGCAAAATAGAGAAGAGGTGTTAAAAGAATGGCGAGTATCCCTTTGGCCATGTAGTTGATGAGCCCTACCTGCACCACCTGTAGCAGCGTCCAGTTTGCCTGCACGTAAAAAGCTATGAACAATACCACGAAACTGTCTATCAATTGAGAAACCATGGTAGAACCAGTTGCCCGTAACCACAACATTTTTATTCCCGACATTTTTCGTATTCGATGGAACACATAAACATCCACCAACTGACCGATAAGAAAGGCCGTGAGCGAGGCAATAATAATATTCATACCCTGCCGGAATATCGTGTTGAAGGCTGTGCTAATGTTAAATGGATTACCCATGGCATCAACCTTATTTTGATCCAGCCAAAAAGGGGCGGGGGCAAGAAATGTAGAAAACCCGATGATCAGAAATCCATAAGCAATAAGCCCGGTGGTGAGTACACTGATGCGTCTTACTCCAGCCTTTCCATAGTATTCATTGATGATGTCGGTGGAAATAAAAACAAATGGCCACAACACGGTGCCTGCTGTTAAATTAAAATCCAATGTGGTTCCAAAAAGGTTTAGGTGGGCCGGGTTCAATCCCAATGTTGCTTCGGCTGAAAAGATTTTAATTCCCACCATTTCAGCCACCAGGGCATTGGTAAGAAAGAATCCCGCAAGGAAAATAAAGAGACTGGTTCTTTTGTCGGCCCGGTCGGCAGAAATGATCGACTTCATTCTTCAATATTAAAAGTTTCACCTTCAATGGCAAGATAAGTTTCGGGAAATGTTTGGCGGGCTTCATCGAGCAGTACTTCTGGAGAGTGATAGCGGGCGGAGAAATGCCCAATCAGCAGTTTCTTTACACGAGCCTGAAGGGCAATTGTGGCAGCTTCTTTTGCGGTGCTGTGTTTGGTTTCGATGGCCTTATCCTGATCGTCTGTGGTGAAGGTGGCCTCATGGTAAAGAATATCAACTTCTTGAATTTGCCCGCACAATAATTCATGGAAGGCTGTGTCGCTGCAATAGGCATACGACCGCGAAGGACGCGGGGGCAGAGTAAATTCCTCGTTCCGGTAAAGCAGTTCACCCGATTCATGGTAAACGTCAAAGCCCTGCTTCAATAAAACAATATGCTGAATCAGCATGGTGGGCAGAAGTTTTTCTTTATTGATTCTCCGTGGCTTGGGTTTCTCCCGGAACAGAAATCCGTTGCATGGAATTTTGTGGTTCAACGGAATCGTTTCTACCGTGAGGCTGTTGGAGCTGAAAATAGTCTCCGCGACATTCTCCTTCAGCTCATGAAAAATGATTTTATAAACCAACACGGACTTAGAATATTTTAGTTGGAGCAGAATGATTTCGCTCAGTCCCCTGAAGGCATAAAGATGAAGATCGGCTTGCCGCTTGTTCAGGTGCATGGTGAAGAGCAACCCCATCAATCCTAAATAATGATCGCCATGCAAGTGACTGATGAAGATGGCTTCAATTCGGTTGGGGTTTATCCCGAAACGGGTGAGTTGAATCTGCACTCCCTCACCAGCATCAACCAGGAAATGATGTTTGCCTATGTTCAGATACTGCGAGGAGGGAAACCTTCCTAATGCCGGAAGCGCGCCTGATGAACCGAGGATGGTGATGGAGAAGGGCAATTCGATAAGATTAGTGGGTTTATCTTGTCAAGTAAATTCCTGACACGAATTGCACTAATTTTCACGAATAATACAATAAAAAACTTTGAGGGTTGATATTCGTGATAACCAGTTAGCTCGGTTATGTTCCCCGCTTTTTGCAGTTGTCACCAACGCTTGGTTTCGAAAATATTAGCTGGAATGTAAATTGCATTTTTTAGTTGGAGATGACATGTAGAAACATTGACGGAATGAACAAGTGCAATGGCAAAAAGGGAAAGGAATTTATTTTGAGGTGCACAACCAGCCGAATTGGGGGATATATGCACCTTTGTTTCAGTTATAAGCGATATATAAATGCACCTTTGGTGAATAAAGCCGCTAGTTGCCGGCAATTGGGTTGGCTCGTGGACAGTGAAGTATATGACGACAAAGTTTTCGGACAATAACAAAGAAAGGAAATCACTTAAACCTAAAAATCTA
>JAYUHI010000584.1:0-2717 GCA_043767095.1 Bacteroidota bacterium | reverse complement strand
TGTTCTTTTTTCCGTTCGGTAGCCCGGCCCATCAGGTAACGGTCCAGTTCATATTTCAAATACTTCTCGATTATTTCAGGCGAGAACTCCTTCTTCATCAACATCAAAGCTGAGTACTGCGACATACTTTCGGAAAGCATGGCGTTGCCCTTCACGCCTGCTTCCATCACCTGGTGGCCCCACCATTGATGCGCAACTTCATGGGCCGTTACATAATAGGTCATGTCGAGATCTTCATCGGGGTCATCAATTTTTAATATGAACCCAATGCCCTCCGAGAATGGAACGGTATTAGCAAACGATTGAGCGAAGGAGGCATAGCGGGGAAATTCCATTATCCGCATTTGTCTGTATTGAAATTTATTGAACGTTTTGCTGTAATGCTCCAGCGCATCTTTCATGCCTTTCATCATCCTGTCCAAATTATATTCATGGCCGGGGTGATAATAGATTTCCAAATTCACATCGTTCCACTTGTCGCGCTTCACAACGTAACGGGCAGAAACAATTGAATAGAAATCGCACATGGGCGCATCCATTTTATAATGGAAATATTTCCGATCACCATCGTTCCATTCTTTTTGAAGATAACCAGGCGCAATGGCAATCTGATCGTTCTCTGTGCCCACCACAATTTCAAACCGAATATGGTCGGCATCATCGCCAAACAAACTCATGGCCAGGCCGCGAGGGTCGTTGCGTTCGAGCATGCGCTCTTTCTCTTTTAGTTTTTGCTTTTTTCGGTCATCGTCATCGCCCAGTTCAAAACTTTCATTGTAACCCAGGCCGGGGAAGTAGGAATTGTTGAAAAAGGTGCCGTTGAAAACCACATTGGTATTAGAGCCGCCCTGCTGGAACCCTCGCGTATTGAACGAAAGTTTAAAATCCATTTTTATTGAATCGCCAGGCTGGAGGGGATTGGCCAGTTCATAAACATAGTAACGGAATTTTTCATTGCTCTCTTTCACTTTGGCCTCCACACCAAATTTTAAATACGCTATGGTGAGTTGATCGTCAACATTTTGTTGGATGTGGATGTCTGAGATAGGCTGCAGGCTTTTATTTTTCAGCCAGTAATACCCTTCGGCAACAAAATCTCGCGTGGAAGGGTAGAGTTCAACCTTCAAATTCGATTCAATAATCTTTGGCTGGTTGAGGAATTCATATTTCTTGAAAGTCTTTTCATACTCGGCCTGCAACTCCTCCTGGTCATCAGATTTCACAAACTTGTTCACCACCGAGGTGTTGTAGTAAATATAAAATCCACTGAAAAGAAATACACTCAGCACGGAGAATGTGAAAATCAACATCGCCCGGTTTAGCCTGAGCTTTCCGGTCTTCCAACGCATTTTCATAACGGCCTCCGAACCTCGCACCGAAAAAATAACGGCCACAGCAAACAATATGCAGGCGAAAGCAAGCCAATATGTTTTGAACCAGGTGAAGGGCGTTACGAAATGCCCGTAGGCATTCATGTCTGAAAAAGTGCCGAGGCTTCCGCTGGCGAATTGCCAAAGGTTGTGTTCCAATCCCACCTGACTGAGGACAGCCCGCATAATGAAGAAAACGATACACAAAGCGAACCCCAGAAATTTATTGTTCACCATCACCTGGATGAAAATAGCCAGTAACGTGTAGAGTACTAAAAAGGAAAGTGTTCCTGTGTACATCGAACTGAAATAAAGACCCAGTTCAAATTTGAAGTATCCGTAAGACATTTGAATGATCATGCCGCAGAGAATCAAGATGAAAAGCGCAACCAAATAAATCCAAACCAGTCCGAGGAATTTTGAAAACAATCCGACAAAACTGGGCATGGGTGCCGTGTCGATGATAAGGTCGATTTTTACCTGACGTTCCTTCCAAACTAATTCGCCCGAGTAAAAAATGGCGATGATGAGGAAGAACAAATTAAAAAGGCCGATAATGCCCAGCACCGAATAGGTTGTGGGATAAGAACTGGTGCCGTACATCTCGTTCATGTTGATGGCCTCCACAAATAAAAAGAGCATGCCGCTGATCATGATGGCGATAAAAGGAATTTCGCGAATGGTGGTTCGGAAATAAAACCACGAGTAAGAAAATAATTGCCGCCAGTACGTCATGGTGTTTACCACTTGTTTGGCTTCGGGGATTTTTACCGCTTCGGGCTGCACCGTTTGTTTGGCTTGCGCGATTGGTTTTCTTCGGATGAAAGCATTGCGCACTACATTAAAAGAAAAACCATAATACGTTACCACGAGCAACACTATGGAAAAGCCCACCCAAATGAGACGGTTGTACAGCATTATCCCTTCGAGGGGAACGACCAGGGTATTCTTCTCCGAAGGTGTCCAGTATTGCGTTACATACTCGAAGGTGTTGATAGCGAACGGGTCAAGTAGAGCAGCTATTTCTTTGTACTCGATGTCCTGAACAAAAGTGTTGGCCAGTTCATATCCAATCAACAGCAAAATCCCTTGCGTATAAATCATAATGGAATTTCTGGCCAGCGCTCCCGCTGCAAAAAATATGGTGCCTGAAATAAAAAGATTAGTTACACTGTAAAACAGAAACGGTTGAAAGTAATGCCACGCAGTGAAGGGCAATATTTCTTTGTCTTTCCATGCCACTTCCCACGGCAGGATTTTACCAATGGCGAAGCCACCCATAAAGCCTAACCAGATTCCGCAATAAATCAGCACCAGCACAAGGAAAGACCCTGCGAAACGCCCCAT
>JAYUHI010000583.1:0-15337 GCA_043767095.1 Bacteroidota bacterium | reverse complement strand
ACCCAAATAGGTGAATTAAAACGGGCCGGAAAAACCTGAATGCAATTATTTTAGGAACTTTTTCGGCTCTGTTTTTTTTAGCGCTGCGGATTTAAGGTTATAACTAAAAAACTCCGCCTGCTCTTTTGGGTTGGCAAGCGACATAATCCGAAGGGCTTCTTTCCTGGCGGATTGTTTTATCAAATCGTTGATGGCTTTGGATAATTTATCGGATACCGTACTCACATTGATCAGGTTGTATATTCAAAGCTAAGGAATGAGTAAGCTTATCCCTAACTCTTTCAGTCCAAATGCATAACTTTGATAAAGTAGCCACAATGGCTACCTTTGAATTAGTATGAAATCCGTTGGAATAAAAAACCTTAAAAACAACCTAAGCGCGTATCTTAAACTAGTTAAGAAGGGGGAAGTAATTGTAGTAACAGAGCGTGATGAGGTAATAGCGGAAATCAAAAAGCCAGACGTTACTCCGGAGCAATCGATTTCAAAATTTGAAAAATTCCTTCAGGAGGAGGCGAGGCTGGGGCGGCTCACGCTGCCTAAGCAGACGAAGACCCTACTCAAAAAAAACATTGGAAAGCCAAAGCTGAAAATGAGCGACTGGTGGCCGATGTATGAAGAAATACGCAGCGACAGATTCTGATGCTAATCGGTTACATCGATTCCAATGTTGTCTTGTCACTATTGCTCGAAGATGATCACTATGTTCCGTCCCTTGAAATGTGGGATGCCTGCGATAAACGATTATCATCTCAACTTTTGGAAGTTGAGACTTATGTGAACATCCATCGGTATGGCAAGACATTTTTTAATGAAGACTGGATCGCCAAAAAAATTCAGTTACAAAGCCAGCTTATGCTTGATGTAATTCTTAGGCCGGTTGATGATTTTGTTATCCAAAAAATAAAATCTAACAAAGCAATAACTGGTTGCAAAACATTAGATGCACTGCATCTTTCCACCGCACTCTACTTTCAGGAGAATAGTGAATTGGACATTACCATTATGAGCCACGACAACAAAGTGAAGCAAGTGGCCTCAAAACTTGGTTTTACAGTTTATTAAAATACATGATATGATCAAACAATACATCCAATCCAACCAAGACCGGTTTCTTTCCGAACTCTTTGACCTGCTTCGTATTCCATCGGTGAGTGCAGACAGTCGCCACAAAGGCGATGTTCGGAGCACGGCCGAAATGGTGCAAGCCCGGCTGCTCGAAGTGGGAGTTGATAAAGTTGAAATTTGCGAAACGGCCGGCCACCCGATTGTGTACGGAGAAAAAATGGTGAGCGCCAATGCCCCCACCGTTTTGGTTTACGGCCATTACGATGTTCAGCCGCCTGATCCGCTCAACCTGTGGCTCACTCGCCCGTTCGAACCCACCGTGCGCGATGGAGAAATTTACGCCCGTGGCGCCTGTGATGACAAGGGGCAGTTCTACATGCATGTGAAAGCATTTGAGATCATGAAGAAGCATGATCTGTTACACTGCAACATCAAATTCATGATTGAAGGCGAAGAAGAAGTAGGCTCTGACAACCTGGGTGTGTTCGTGAAAGCGAACAAAGAGAAACTGAAAGCCGATGTTATTTTGATTTCGGATACTTCGTTGATTTCACTCGATCAGCCATCCATCACGGTCGGCTTGCGCGGATTGAGTTACATGGAAGTAGAGGTAGAAAGTTCCAATCGTGATTTGCATTCCGGAGTTTATGGGGGGGCGGTGGCCAATCCCATCAACGTACTCAGTAAAATGATTGCCTCTCTGCATGGTGAAAACGGCCGGGTAAACATTCCGGGGTTTTATGATAAAGTAGCTGAAGTGAGCGCGTCTGAGCGCGAGGCCATCAACAAGGCGCCATTCAATCTTGCTCAATACAAAAAAGAAATCGGCATTGAAGATATAGCCGGAGAGAAAGGTTACACGACCATTGAGCGTACTGGTATCCGCCCCACGCTGGATTGCAACGGCATCTGGGGAGGTTACACAGGCGAAGGGGCGAAGACTGTATTACCATCAAAAGCCACCGCAAAAATTTCCATGCGGCTGGTGCCCAATCAAAATCACAACGAGATCACCGAACTTTTTACAAAGCATATTAAATCCATCGCACCCAAAACAGTGCGGGTGAAAGTAACAGCCTATCATGGAGGGGCGCCTGCGGCTACGCCCACCGATTCAAAAGCGTTCAAAGCAGCCAGCAAAGCCTTTGAAGAAGTGTGGGGTAAAGCACCCATTCCCACAAGAGATGGTGGTAGCATTCCCATCGTTGCCTTGTTTAAAAAAGAACTTGGCCTTGACACAGTTCTTATGGGCTTTGGCCTTGACACCGATGCTTTGCACTCGCCCAATGAACACTACGGAATCAAAAATTTTCTGATTGGCATTGAAACAATAGTGGCGTTTTATAAACATTACTCGCCCGTGAAATAGTGATGGATGTACAACATTTTTGTATTGTAAACTAAGAGGTCACGAAGGTCACAACGAACCACAAGGAACACTAAGCACTCCATCATTGCGGCCTTTGTGCCTTCTTTGTGTTCTTTGTGAAACCTTGCTGCTATTACAAATCTGTCGGACACCACTCTAACTCACAACATCAAACGAGTTTAGGTTTTTGCTATCTTTGGTTTCATGCCTGCTTTAATTCCCGGCTTCGAATACGACATCTTCATCTCCTACCGCCACAAAGACAACAAAGGCGGTCAGTGGGTAACAGAGTTTGTCACTGCTTTAAAAACCGAACTCGAAGCCACCTTCAAAGAAGATATCTCCATATACTTTGATGAGAACCCCCACGATGGTCTGCTGGAAACCCATGATGTGGATGACTCCCTCAAAGAAAAACTCAAATGCCTCATCTTCATCCCCATCATTTCCCAAACCTATTGCGACCCGAGAAGTTTTGCGTGGAGAAATGAGTTTCTGGCTTTCCTGAAAATTGCAGGGGCGGATTCTATTGGTCTGAAGGTTCGGCTTCCCAATGGCAACACCGCCAGCCGTGTGCTGCCCATCCGCATTCATGAACTGGAAGTGCGCGACAAAAAATTAATCGAGGCCGAACTGGGGCCATTGCGTGCTATTGATTTTACCTATCAATCATCGGGAGTCAACAGGCCGCTCCGCCCGAAAGATGATGAATCATCCAAAGGTCAATCGCAAAATGTTTATCGTGATCAGATCAACAAAACAGCCAACGCCATCAAGGATATTATTTCCGGATTGCAGGGAAAGGAAGAGAGCACTTCCAGTACCACAGCCCCGAATGAAAATCAGACCAAGGTTTATCCTGCCCGTCAAGTAGGGCGAAGAAAGTGGAAGTTTCAAATGCCAAACCTGAAAACTCTTTTTGGTTTTAGTCTTGTGGTGATATTGATATTAAGTGTAATATTGATTTACACTAACACAACCAGGAATGCAAATGACAAACAGATTGGCTCCCCAATTAAAACCTCCATAACCCTTCCCGATTCTGTGCAGCTTACTTTCAAAGCGGGCCTGGCAGGCTTGGGAAGACGGGCACTGGACATCTCCCCAGATGGAAGAATAATTGTGTTTGCAAGTTTGGATGCCGATGGGACAAGTTATTTGAACCTTCGTCCACTTGATCAATATAGCATAACCAAAATACCCGGAACAGAAGGGGCATTCGCACCAGCTTTCTCGCCCGATTCCAATTGGATTGCTTTTTTCTCCAAAGACAAACTGATGAAGATTTCGGTTGCAGGAGGGATAACCGAAACGCTAGCCCAAGTGCCTAATGCCCTCGATTTAGTTTGGGACGAAGACGACCGGATTACCTGGTTGGGGAGCCAAGGGGGGACCTTGAATTCAATAAACTCCAATGGAAAAGAAGTTAAAAAACTTAATACCCTCAACCTTGTTTCAAGACCAACAAGACTTTCTGCTCATGAGTTTTTGGTGGGCAATAACCGCAATGAGATCCGGTTGGTTTCCATCATCGATGGTAAGGATAAATTGATTTTGAAAAGTGCTCACAACCCGGTACTCCGAAACAATAACCTGTTTTTTACCAAAGGCTCAGACTTGCTGGTTATCGGGTTTGACCGAGACAAGGTCCAAACGGTTGGAGACCCACGCCTTATCGAAAAAAACATCAGCGTGAGTGGCTATGGCAATGCCCAATTCGCCATCTCAACCAACGGCACGATCGCCTTCGCTCAAGGCACCCACTCCCAAATCGGCAAGCTAAATTGGCATTACGTTACAGGGGAAATTGAGCCACTCCCGTTTGAAGCTCAGCATTTTCAAAACTTCCGGCTTTCTCCCAATGGCAATGAGCTTGCGATTACGGTGGTGAATGAGCAGGAGGAAATCTGGAACTACAATTTGTATGACCTTAAAAACAAAATCCACTTAACTAATGAAGGCCTTTGCAATTCTCCATTGTGGTCGGCTGATGGCCGATGGATATATTATGCATGCTTTCAAAACGGAATGAGCAGTATTTTGCGAGAACAAGCTGACAGCCGCAGTGAAGCTGAATTGATTCTTAAAAGTGATACTATTGGAAGTTTGGAAGATATGAACAATGAAGGTTTGATTCTGTATGGCGTTAACGAAAAGACAAAGGGCCTTTGGCACATGAATCTATTCTCACCAAAGGAGTTGGATGAAAAACTGAAGTTCATTTCGCGGAAAGGTGTTGCAGAAGGCCTGGCTTCCTTTATCAAAAATGACTGGGTCGGATTTACCACTGAACAAACAGGCCGATTTGAAGTTTTCATTTCTGATTTATTAAACCCTGAAGTGAGGACTCAGGTCTCCTTCGAGAGCGGTGAGGAGCCACGTTATGATTCTTCCAGCAACACCATATACTGGAGGAATGGAAACAAAATGATGGCCGCTTCATTAACCTTTGGTGAAAACAGGAGCATTAAAATTGGCCACGCCCGCCTTGTTTTTGAGGATGAGGATTGGATAAATCAAATGGGCTATTCCTATGATATTTCCCCCGATGGCAAACGGTTCCTCATTGTGCGCAGGCAAAGAAATAAAAGCACGAACGAAATAAAAGTGTCGCAGAATTTTCTGGGAGGATTTTAGGCCTTGAGGCTGCGATGAAATCAATGTGAGGTTACGGTCTTCAACAGAGTTAATCTCAAACAAAAAAAGACTGTGGTGTGAGACAGTCTTTTTTCTTTAAATAGAATTTCTTCTTTAAGGCATTTGCATATACTCATCAAATGTTTTCATCACAATAGGCTGCTTGGAATCGCCCGAAATAAGCGGAGTAATTTTAGGCAAGTGTTTGTCTTTAATCTTTTTAAAATCTGCCTTGGCTGTGGTAAACCGACTTTCGATCGCTTCCACATTATCTAATTCAGCTTGGTTGGGTTTGTTGAAGGTCTGCGCCACTTTAGAATAGATGTCTGCCATCTTCTCCCGAAGCTGTGGTTCAGCTGCGCCCACGTAATTATCCCCCTTGGTAACCACGAGCGACTCTTTCAACTTGGTGAGTTCGGTGATTAACGGTGTTGCTGCTTTGGCACCCTTTGCATCTTTTGCTTTTACGGTTTCAGCAATTTTTAAATATTCGTCAAGCGTGTAAACCATGTAAGCCAGGTCCTGCGTCATGTCGAATAATTTTTTTGTTGTCTCTTCCTGTTTTTTGCGGTCAGCTAAAGTGATCTCCGATTTCGGATCGTACTGAACAATCAAATCAATCGTGTAAGTTTCCTTTCCCTTTTGAATCACCACCTTATATGTTCCGGCAGGCACACGAGGGGAAGTGAACCCGCCAAACGCAAATGTTTTGGCGGTGGCCATTTTGGGAGGCTTGGTAACGTAGTTCCATTCAACTACATTGATGCCTTTGGATTTACCCGCGCCTAATTCCGTGATCTTGTTTCCCTGTGCATCCTGAATTTCAAGCGACATTTTTCCGAGGATGTGCCGCTTCTTCAGGTAGTACATGATCCGGGCAGAAGTGGTTGGGTTCTCTCCGATAAATTGAGTCTCCGTGCTGGCACCCCCAAAACCATTTTCTTCAGCGATGATTCCCGGCTTTGTTTTGAAGAAGTAGAGTTCCTTCTCAAGATTTTCCTGGGTTAACTGGCGCAGCGGACTGATGTCGTCAATGATAATGATACCCCGGCCGTGTGTGGCGATAACCAGGTCATTGGTTTTTTTGTGGAGTTCAATATAATGCACGTTTGCCGATGGCATATTCTTCGTAAACTTAAACCAGTTGGCGCCACCGTTCAGGGTAATGAATAATCCAAACTCGGTGCCCAGGAATAACAGGTTTTCATTTTCATAATCCTCCTGAAGGCTACGCGCAAACCCGTAGATGTCGGATGTGGTTATGGATTTCCAGGTGGCGCCAAAGTCTGTTGTTTTGTACACGTACGTATTCATGTCGCCTAACTGGTAGCCCGTAAAAACCGCGTACGCATTTCCTTTTCCGAAAACGCTGGCTTCGATATGATACACCATCGTTCCTTTAGGAAGGCCGGCAACATTGGCAATCACGGTTGTCCATGTTTTGCCACCGTCTTTGGTCACTTGCAGATTGCCATCGTCAGTTCCTGCCCAAACTACATTCTCATCCAACGGAGATTCGGCAATCGTGAAAATGGTGCAATGATTTTCAGCGCCAGAATTATCGCGCGAAAGCCCACCTGAATCTTCCTGCTTTTGTTTAGCTGGATCATTCGTAGTAAGGTCAGGGGAAATCTTCACCCACGTTTCGCCCATGTCTTCTGAGCGGTGAATAAACTGGCTGCCCATATAAACACGGTCGGGTTTGTTGGGGCTGGTGGTGAGGGCAGCGTTCCAGTTGAAGCGAAGTTTGGGATCGCCTTTGCCGGCCAGCGGTTGAATGGTTTTCGCCATATCCTTTGCCGGATCGAAACGCCAGACATTTTCTGCGCCTTGCATTTCGGAGTACACTAATTTTTTTGTCGGGTGACGGTACACCCGGTAGCCATCTCCAAAACCGGCACGGAACCAATCGCGCGCCTCCACTCCTCCGGGAGATTTCGAAGGGCCGAACCAACAACCATTGTCTTGCAAACCTCCATAAACATTGTAGGGTTCTTCGTTATCAACACTTACATGATAGAACTGAGATACCGGAATGTTTTCGGTTATCTCCAATGTTGTTCCGCCATCCCATGAACGATAGATGCCGCCATCGGTGGCTGCGTACATCCGGTCTGAATTTTTAATATCGAAGACAATGTCATGCACATCGGAATGATTAGGGCCGAGGTTCTTAAATGTTTTTCCGCCATCGCGGGAAATGGAACCTAATAGACCAGCCTTCACAACAACATCTGGATTTCTTGGGTCAACTTCTATCCGGGAGAAATAAAATGGCCGCACTACAATTCCAAAATCGTTATTGAGCTGTTTCCAGTTCGCCCCGGCATCATCGCTTCGATACAACCCTTTGTCTTTATCTTGTTCGGATTCGATAACGGTGTAAAGAATATTTGGATTCGATGGGGCGACAGCAATGGCCATGCGACCTAACTTGCCGGCCGGAAACCCTTTGTGGATTTTATTAAAAGTCTTGCCACCATCGGTTGATTTATACATGGCGCTGTTCGCTCCGCCAGAACTGAAAGCCCACGGCTTTCTCCTGAATTCCCAAAAGGCAGCGTAAACAATGTTGGCGTCTTTAGGATCGAGTGTGAGATCGCTGCAGCCGGTAGTCTTGTCAACGTAAAGAATTTTGTTCCAGGTTTTTCCGCCATCGATGGTTTTATATAAGCCCCGATCTTCACTATCGCTCCAGAGCGGCCCCATGGCAGCAACATAAATTTCATCGGGATTTTTCGGGTTCACCTGTATGCCGGCAATGTGCTCCGATTTTTCAAAGCCCATTTTTATCCAGTTGGTTCCGCCATCAACGGTTTTATACAATCCATCGCCCACGGAAACGCTGTTGCGCGTCCAGGTCTCGCCCGTTCCCACCCACACCACATTATCGGGATTGGACGGATCAATTTCTACTGCGCCTATTGATTGACAATAATCATCAAAGATCGGGTTGAAGGTGGCACCACCATTATTGCTTTTCCACACCCCTCCACCGGCCGTGCCTCCGTAAATAATGCGATCGTTGGTGGGATGTAATTCAAGATCGGTGATGCGACCGCTCATTAGGGCTGGCCCAATGTGGCGCGCGCGCAAGTCGCCAAATAATTCTTTTCCTTTTGTTGTAGCATCCTGAGTTTGTGATTGCCCGCGCATCCAAATTGATACGCATAAAATCAGTAGGGTTATTTTCTTCATAATGGGAATAATAATTTTCTGTTGAATTGACTTGATGTAAACAAACAAGGGCTGACGATTGCCGGCCCTTGGCTTTATTGAATGTTGTTGCTTAATTGCCTTCCGGATATTTGAAAGCAGCGTCATCCACTTTTGGATTGAGCTCAATATTCGTGATAGTGATCGGTTGGCTTCCAGCACCCTTTGCCCCTCGTGCCATGGAGAAGGGCATCAAAATCCCGCCCACATCCTGGTAGTCGCTCCACTTAATTTGGCTAATCATTCCCTTTCCAGGGCCCGACTTGACTTCCGCTTCCATCATGAGCGGAACAAAAGCTTCAGCATCGAAAAAATAGAACACCACATTGTCGGCAGGTTTACCGTCAACAGTAATGGGTTTCTTGGTTAACTTAATTTTAAAAGTTTCGGTGCCATCAATCGTCTCTTTGCCTAACAACTCGACTGTTAAGCCCCGTTCTTTATAGTTAAGGAATGGATCTGGAAATTCGCCTATGTCCACTTTAAAATTGGCCGTTGATTCAGCATCACTCTTTTCAGCTTTCATAGTCATAAAGTTGTGCGACCAAAGGGAGGCGCCATCGTAAACGCCTTGCTTGATTTCTTTTCCCTGGAAATTGACGGACGACAGTTGCCTGCCGTCTTTTAACTGAAAAATAGTAAGGGCTAATTCAAGTCCGCCCTGATTCATTTTGGCTGAGATTTTTAACCCTTGAAGGGCATTCCACTTATCTCGGCCGCCAGTGTTTTCAAAGTATTTCGCAATGATTTCATCGGCTGTTTGAGCATTGCTGACAAGGGAAATTAAAACCAGGACAGGAATTAGTAGATGTTTAATTTTCATAATGATTGCGGGTTTTTTTCTTTTATTACAATTAATGGATGGTTCAAAAGTAGTTAAACTTTGCAAACGCAAATTAGGTTGCTTTATCACTCAAGATTTTTAAGTTCCCAACGGTAATAATGGTCAAACCTGGATAAGAAATTAAATCACTTCTTCCATCCCGGCCCCCTCACCACTCTCCCCGGCCTTGCATTAGTGTGTTCCCCATTTTCCAACACTTGTGTTCCATTCACAAACACATGCACCATGCCGGTTGAATACTGGTGTGGATTTTCAAACGTGGCGTAGTCCTGGACTTTCGTGGGATCGAAAATGGCGAGGTCGGCAAAGTAGCCGGGTTGAAGGGAGCCGCGTTTTTTAATTTTCAAATTGGAAGCCGGCAAGGATGTGAGCCTGCGGATGGCTTCTTCGAGTGTAATCACTTTTTCATCCCGAACATATTTGCCGAGCAGTCGTGCAAAGTTTCCGTATGCCCGTGGATGCGTTGGAGTCTTCAAAAAATTTCCTGAAGTTGTTGATGATTCAGCATCCGAGCCGAAGCTAACAAAAGGCAAAGCGATTTGACTTTTAACATTTTCTTCCGTCATCAAAAAATAGGCAGTGCCCACACGGGTGCCATCGGTGATCACTAAATCCATGGCCGTTTCTTCTGGCGACTTGCCGTAAATCTTCGCCACCTGCCCCAATGTTTTGCCGGTGAAATTTTTCCGAAGCGAATCGTTGGTGAAACCAAGCAACAACACTTTATCAAAATCCCCGGCCAGTTTCATCAGGTTTTCCCATTTGTTTGTGGGAGTGCGCATCTCCTCCAAAGCCTTCTTGCGCATCATTGGATTTTTCATTCTTTTTATCCATTCGTTAATGCCGCCTTCCTGAATCCACGGGGGCATGGCCGCATCCAAACCTGTGGCGCCTGCAGTGTAGGTGTACATATCGGCTGTGATTTTTAGTCCATTTTTATTTGCCGCATCAATCATGGCGATGACCGAATCAATTTTATTCCAGTTGTCGCTGCCGCTGAATTTCAAGTGATAAATTTCTGCGGGAATGTTGGCTTCGCGCGCAATGCGGATGGTTTCATCCACCGCTTCAAAAATGGCGTTACCCTCACTGCGGATGTGGGCAATGTACATCCCGCCATAAGCGGAGGCTACTTTGCTCAACTCAATCAACTCTTCCGTCTTAGCATAATTAGCCGGAGCATAAATCAAGGCAGAGGTTATTCCCATGGCGCCCTCTTCCATAGCAGTTTTCACCAATGCTTTCATCCGTTCCAACTCTTCGGAAGATGGGGCACGGTTGGCGAAACCAATTTCATGAACCCTCACCGTAATGGCACTCACGAACGATGCTACATTCGGACTGATCCCTTTTCTTTCAAGCGATTCCAGATATTCGCCCAGCGTTGTCCAATCGATTTTATATTCCCAGTCGCGGTCGCGTTTCATCATTTCGGCTTCCGCTTTCTTCATGGATTCATTCATCGGGCCCATGGAGCCTTCTCCAAAAACTTCCAGTGTCACCCCCTGCCTGATATCGCTCTGCGAATTCCCATCAAACAATAAAGACACTTCTGCGTGACTCAACATGTTGATGAAACCAGGAGAAACGGCCAATCCTTTTGCATCAATTTCTTTTTTGCCAATGGCATTGGAGAGATCGCCAATGAAGGCAATGGTATCGGCATTGATGGCTACATCCGTAACAGCACCTGGTTTTCCGGAGCCATCATACACGGTTCCTCCGCGAATGACGATATCGTATTCCTTCTTTTGACAGGATGTGAAAAGTGTTAGCAGTAAAAGAAAGCATACAGGCTTTTTCATAGTGTATTGATTTGGATGGATGAATATAAGGAATGGTTGAGGGATTGACCTATTGCGACCGAAAATCATTTAGGCGCTCAATTAGATGAGTTTGTAAAACATATTGAACGAGCCACTTCGAAGTCACTTTCAAAGAACCTTCTCCCGTTATTTCAACCCCTGCAATGGCCTGAGATGGAGTACTTTTTTTGGGGAATTTGTTATTAAAAGGTATTACATTGTAGTCACTATGCAAAGCACACTGATTAAGATAGGAAACTCGAAAGGAGTGAGAATTCCGGCCAGCATTTTAAAAGAGTACGAGTTCGGTACCGAGGTAATTCTTGAGCTTCAGGAAACCGGTATCCTGGTTAAGCCAGTAAAAAAAGCCAGAACCGGCTGGAATGCAGCTTTTAAAAAAATGCGTCTGCAACAAGACGATGTATTGTTAATGGACGATGTTTTTAAAGACGAAAAATTTGAGAATTGGAAGTAAACCAATATGACATCTTCTGGGTCAACTTAGACCCGACTGTTGGAAGCGAAATAAGAAAGGTGAGTCCACGTGTTGTCATTTCTCCCGATGAAATGAATGCCCACATCAAAACGGTAGTGGTTGCCCCACTCACTACGGCTACAAGGAATTATCCCACGCGCATTCCGGTAACGATTGGAAGGAGAAAGGGTTGGATTGTGATTGACCAGATCAGGACGATTGATAAAATAAGGCTGCAAAATAAAATTGGAAGTGTGGCCGGTCAAACCTCAGAGAAAATTAAACAAGTGATGAAAGAAACATTTGTTGATTAAGCCAACTATGCCCTCGCTCGTTCACGGCTTCGAATACGACATTTTTATTTCCTACCGCCAAAAGGACAACAAAGGCGACAGGTGGGTTAATGAATTTGTGGAGGCTTTAAAGACTGAGCTTGAATCCACTTTCAAAGAAGACATCTCCATTTATTTTGATATAAATCCACATGACGGATTACACGATCACCACGATGTGGATGAGTCGTTGCGCGAGAAAGTAAAGTGCCTGGTTTTCATCCCCATCGTGTCGCGCACCTATTGCGACCCTAATTCTTTCGCCTGGAAATTCGAGTTCAGCGCGTTTGTGGATCAGGCTAAGACTGACCCCTTCGGATTGAAAGTAAAACTTCCGAATGGAAATGTCGCCAACCGGGTTTTGCCTATCCGTATTCACGAACTGGAGAAAACCGACACGGCACTCTTTGAATCCGTAAGCGGGGGAGTGATGCGTGCTATTGATTTCGTGTACAAGTCCACAGGTGTTAACCGCCCGCTTCGTCATCATGAAGAACATTCGGATGAAAATCAAAATCACATCATTTACCGGGACCAGATTAACAAGGTGGCCAACGCGATCAGTGAGATTATTAGCGCTATGAAGGTGCCATCCGATGCCCGGAAAACAAGCCCGGAAAAAATTGTTTCACCGCAGGAGACAACAGCATCCACAAAATCACCTCTTAAGAAAATAATTGCAGTGGCACTGTTGATTGCCGCATCGCTGACGGTTTACTACTTCTTTGGCGGAAACGCAGGAAATCTGGATGCCTCAAAATCCAGTATTGCCATCATCCCTTTCCGAAACAATACAGGCGATGAAAGCAAGGATTTTTATGGTGTGGGCATAGCTTCTGAAGTGAGCACGAAGATGGGCCTCACCAAGCAATTTGATTTTGTGAGTTCATTGCAGGCCACCGTTCAATACCAGCAAACGAATGACCCACCTGTTAAAATTGGCAAAGAGTTGGGCGTTACCCATATTCTATCGGGCATGTACCAGACAGCGGGCGATAATATCCAGGTGACCGTTGAATTGATTGACGCTGGCACCGGTAAAGTGTTATGGAACTTTCCATTCCGCACTAAGTATGACGACATCTTTGAACTTCAGGCGGCCATTGCCTCGAAGGTGATGGACAGGTTTTCCGTAACCCAAACAGGCATAGATGAAGCCTCAACAAAAAACCTTGACGCCTATTATCATTACAGGCGAGGCTGGGAAATTGATATAAAATCTAATCTGCCCGATGACAAGTTAAAAGCCATGCCAGAACTCACCCAAGCGATTCAGCTTGACTCAGGATTTATTGACCCCTGGGAAGAAGCAATTTTTATTTTGGCGTATTCATGGTTTAACGGAAGCAACAAAGTTACCCGCCAGGATATTGAGCTCTATATTAATTACGTTAAAGATCATTTCCGGGAATCCTGGAAAAAGAAAAGAGCGCTGGCCAACTATGAATACTATGTTTTGAGAAACTACACCAGGGCATTGGAAATGTATTTGGAAGTACTGGAAGAAAACCCCGAGGCGAATACAAACGCAGGCCCTATTTATAGAAGGAAATTGAAACTTGATAAAGCGTTTGAGTATATCTCAAAAGAAATCAAGAGATCCCCAACCCTTCCATCCTTTTGGAGTGAACTTAGAGCTGTCCTTTCGGTCAACGGGGATGCGGAAGGGGCAGAAAAAGCCGCTGAGAAACTTTACAGCCTCAACAGCAATTTGACAGATCAGTTGTATGGTTCCAAGATGAACCAAAGTTATTTGGAAGAATTGCCCGAGCCGGTCAAAAATATTTATGGGAACAAATACAAAGCCGACCTGTTGCTTCAACAACGGGATTATCAAACCCTGGGTAAGTTCCTGAACAGCGTTTCACCTGATACTGCCTTCGGTGAGCCAAGCAAAAATTATTACAAGGCCATCACCCATTTCCTCTTACACCGTGACGACTCTGCAAAATACTATGCCAAACAATTTGTAAATGCAAACCAGGAAAATTCCACATTATTCAACGCATACTTCAGGTCACTCGAAATGAATTCAATCCTTGGAAAACGAAAAGAAGCTGATGATCTGATTACCTCGAATTTCTCCAGGCAAAACCTTGAGGAAGATTTGCAGACACAATGGACTATTAAAGCCCACCGGATGCATAGCTGTGTATTAAGTCTTGAATATGAAAAGGCAAATAAAATGCTCAAAGAAATGAATCGGAATTACCCACAGGTGGGCAATTACAATTGGCTCAACCTTCCCATCTACGACCGCATAAAAAAAGAGCACCCGCCCTTTCTGGAAGCCATTAACCAGCTTAAGTATCCTCCAAAGGTGATGGAGGATAATGTGTTGAAGTGGTGAGAAATGGCAGCAGATAATTTCAAGGTAAGGGCATTGTTAGCTGGGTACAAAGACTGCTTTCTTTCTTTACAAAAGGTGTTTCTGCCACGTCAGTAAGTTCCAATAATGCGAATATTCAATCCTGTAATTCAAAACATTCCGTCCCTGACGGGACGGGCTATCAGCATAGGATTTTCTACAAACATTAGAGTCCCTAACGGGACTATCACCTCAGAAAGTTCCAATAATGCGAATTTTCAGTCCTGTAAGGACTAAATATTTGTAGAAAAAAATTGCATATTGAGAAGCCGTCCCGTTAGGGACGGAATGTTTTAACCAACCACCATTTTTATGGCCAACACATATACCCAACTTCACATACAATTTGTGTTTGCGGTCCAAAACCGGATAAGTTTGATACAACCTACATGGGAAGAAGAATTGTTCAAATACATAACGGGGATTGTAAAAAATCACAAACATAAAATGATAGCTATCAACGGAATGCCAGATCATACTCATCTCTTTGTCGGGTTACACCCAACTCAATCAATATCTGACTTGATGCAAGTGGTTAAGGGCGAATCATCCGAATGCCCGCCTGCCGGACGGGCAGGGATAAATAAGAAAGGCTTCGTGAAGGGAAAATTTCAGTGGCAAGAAGGCTATGGTGCTTTTTCCTACGGACACAGCCAGGTCAATCAGGTTTACAATTACATCATGAAACAAAAAGAGCATCACAAGAAGAGAACATTTTTAGCTGAATACATGGAGTTGCTTGAAAAGTTTGAGGTACCTTTTGATGAACGATATATTTTTAAGCCTGTAGAATAATTCAAAACATTCCGTCCCTGACGAGACGGGCTAAATCTGCATGTAATTTTTCTACAAACATAGAGTCCCTAACGGGACTTTCTAAACAGAGCCTAGCCTTTCAACCGGCTTGGTAAGACAAGTAGGACCGCCTCAGCCTTTCAAGCCGATCTCCTGCCCTTCATATTCCCAAACCGTGCAGCCTGCTTCCTGCAATCTATTTCTTGTGATGTTGTTGCCCTTGACATGATGCACTGCCGGGGGGCTATGGCCAGCACATTGCAGCCCATCGATTCCCATTCTTTGACGGGACGGGCTAAATCAGCATAGAATTTTCTACAAACAATAGAGGGGCTGACTAAAAAGTACATTGCTTGTCAGGTTGAGCTTGTCGAAACCTCTCTCTGGGTTTACATTAGCCTTCGACAGGCTCAGGCTGACACCTGATT
>JAYUHI010000582.1:0-2729 GCA_043767095.1 Bacteroidota bacterium | reverse complement strand
TTGAAAAAGATTACCATTTCGCCTGAGGAGATTCAACTTCTCCCCATGCGGGCATTTACGGGAGAGGTTGTGTTGATTCAAGCGGAGCATGAATTGGGAAAAGTTGTCAAGATGCTGGAGCATGCGGATGTTCTTGGATTTGATACCGAGACAAGGCCAAGCTTCAAGAAAGGCGAGTCTCACAAAGTGGCCTTGGTGCAGCTTGCTATCCCGGGAAAAGTTTTTCTTATCCAGATTCATAAAACCGGTTTACCCGAAAGCATCACTAAGATATTATCCAACCCAAAAATTATTAAAGCCGGTGTGGCCATTCGCGATGATATAAAAGGATTGCAAAAGTTTAGAAGGTTTCATCCCGATGGTTTTGTTGATTTGGCTATACTGGCGCGGGAAAAAGGTCTTGGCGTGGAGAGCGTAAAAAAACTAACCGCTTTGTTGCTGGGTTTCAGGATTTCTAAAACAGTGCAAACCAGTAACTGGGAAACGCCTACTCTTTCTGAAAGACAAATTGAATATGCGGCCACCGATGCGTGGGTGTGTTTGGAGATTTACCGGAAGCTTACTGCCTAAATCTAAAATCTGAAATCTGAAATCTGAAATTCTAATTTATGCTTTCCTGGGATGATTTTCAAAAAGTAGAGATGCGGGTCGGCACGATTGTGGAAGTCCATGATTTTCCGAAAGCCCGCAACCCCGCTTACCAACTCACCATCGATTTTGGAGAATTGGGAATAAAGAAAAGCTCTGCCCAAATAACCAGTCTTTACAATCTGTCGGAGTTAATGGGCAAGCAGGTAGTTGCCGTAATTAATTTTCCACCCAAACAGATCGCTAATTTTGTCTCGGAGTGTCTAGTGCTTGGTGTAATCGGATCCAATAAAGAAATTTCCCTCCTACAACCTGAGCGGGCTGTTGAAAATGGATCGAGGATCGGGTGAAAGAGTTTCAAATTTCAAGTTTCAAATTTCAAATCATTGGAACCCCAACCTTCCATTTTTATTTTCGGCCTTCGCATAGATGAAGGGATGATTGCTCTCACCGACTTGCTGGTGGCTGCCGTCTGTTTTTTTTCTTACCGGAAGCTGACCCAACTGAATCAAAAAGATAAAACATTCCTGCTCTTCAGGCTTTATTTTTTGTTTTTGGGTTTGGCCACTTTTTGGGGCGCATTTTTTACGCATGCCTTTTTATATGCATTGAGTGATCCATGGAAAGTGCCGGGCTGGTTCATGAGCATGATCTCGATGACGATGATTTCTTTTTTCTCGATTATTTATACAAAAGAAATGACCGGAAGGATTGGTTTTTATTTAAAGGCCCTGCTTATCGTTGAATTGATTGCTGCTATCTCCGTCACTTTGCTGACCATCAACTTCAGGTGGGCTTCAATTCATTCAGCTTTCGGGTTGATGGCTATCGTGGCACCCTTGCATGCACTGGCCTGGTGGAAAAACCGTGACCGTGCAAGCCGCTTGATAGTACTGGCCTTACTGATCTTTTGTTTGTCGGGGGTTATTTTTTCCTTACAGCTTTCACCGCACCGGTGGTTTATTCATGTTGATGTAACGCATGTGCTTTTGGCTTTGGCTGCGTATGTGTTCTATCGAAGTGGGCGGATACTGGGTGTTCAACGAAAGTAAGGTCCCGGCAGAATTAATTTTCACAGGGTGAATTTCAAAAAACAACTGGTTATAAGTGAAATGAAATTACTCTCCATACTTCAACAGAAACTCCGGGTTAATGGCCTTGAGCGTTACGCGGCCGTTGTTGAAGTTTTCGTTCGATAAAATCAAATCTATTTTTTCAGTCAAAGGCCGGATCACAATCCCCTCAGCCCACAGCTCAGGCTTAAGAGCCGATTTTCGCGTGGCCATTTGAATGATCGAATCAATGTCGTTCGATAATGGGTAATCGGTGGAAAGGATGGGAACAGTCTGCAACCCCAGGCTGGCGATAGTTTTCACAAAGGCATCATAGGCCAGGTATTCAAAGCGGTCGATATCAAATAGGTTAAAAAAATATACCATGTGGCCGCGGAGTTTTAGTTTGTTGTCTTGCACATGCTCGCCCACCAATTCACCCTGCAAGGCGTAATTTCCATTCAGGCTTCGCAGTTTGGTTTCAATGTCCAGGGCACGAGCCACTTTCCAAAAAGTGTTTTCACCATCTTCGATCAAATCTAAATTACGGCTGCAAACCCCAAACTCGTTTTGATAGATATAGTACGTAGCCGAACTGCCATCGAGTTTTTCTGTAACGTAGCAAGGCTCGCCTTTATATTTATCCAACAGGCGCTGCATCACCTGCACACGTGTTTCGTCTGTTTTAGGAATGAAGGATGGAAATTTCCCTTTCGCAATTCCGCTCAGGTGCGCAGGCACGGGCGGCTCATATTTAACGATGCCCATGGCTTCGGTGCAATCGGCATCCTCAAAAACTTCGAAGGCTGGTGGCAAAAAAGAAAGCGGGAAACAAATGCCTTGCGAAATCTGTCCGCGAAGTCGAATGGTTTTCACCCGCATCTTGCGGGGCCTCAGAAATTCAAACTCCGGTTTGTCTGGAAAAAGGCTGTCGATTTCGCAATACACGCAGAGGTCGCCCACCTTGAACTCGTTCTTCTTCACCACCAATTGCCAGCCCAGCACGGAGGCACGCTCAATGGCATCTGCCCCTTCAATAGGATCGAGGGCTTTTATTTTTTGGATGCTGGCCAGCTTGCGCATAAATTT
>JAYUHI010000581.1:0-2731 GCA_043767095.1 Bacteroidota bacterium | reverse complement strand
TAGGATTGATCACCTTTATCGAACCCAAATTCCGTAAACTTGCGTTCAAGACAACGTATGAAAACCCTAAGACTCATCTTTGAAAGTTTCCGCTTTGCCGGGCGGGCTTTGAAATCAAACATTTTACGAACCATCCTCTCCTTGTTGGGTGTAACCATCGGCATATTCGCCATCATTGCGGTGTTCACTATTGTGGACGCTCTCAAGAAAAACATTACCGACAGCTTAGCCATGCTGGGAAGCGGGGTGCTTTACGTATCGCAAAGACCATTTGCCCCCGAAGGCAATGGACCTTATAAATGGTGGGAGTACATAAGAAGGCCACAACCTTCTTATAGTGAATATAGATTTTTGCAGGCAAGCGTAACACGAGGGTCTGCCATTGCTATTAATGCATTTAGGGGAAATATTAATATTAAGTGTGAAAATAATTCTATGACGGGAGCTCTATTTGGCGGCACCTTTCACTATAAAGAGGTCTTTAATGTTGATGTTGAAAAGGGTCGGTATTTCACCATGGAGGAAGGAGAAGGTGCACCATTGGTTGCTATTATTGGGTATGAGATTGCTAATACATTATTCCCTAACGATGAGAATCCACTGGGAAAAGAGCTGACCATAAAGGGATTAAAATTTACCGTTATTGGGTTAATCAAAAAAGAAGGCCAAAATATTTTTGGTGGATCAAGTCACGATTTTGCTATTCTTGTGCCTTACCAATCCTTTAGGAAATTATTTCAAACGGGAACTGGTCGGTCAGATGAACTAGGTTCAATGATTGGCATAAAGGGCATGCCCGATGATTTGGGTTTGGTGGAAGCCGAGAATGAGTTACGCGGAATGATGCGGTCCAGAAGAGGCCTTAAACCGGTAGAGAAAGAAAACTTTTCCATCAACCGGCCCGAGGCTATAGCCAATGCCGTGAATGGTATTTTTGATGTTTTGGGATTTGCCGGATGGATAATTGGCGGCTTCTCAATTTTAGTTGGAGGCTTCGGAATTGCCAACATCATGTTTGTTTCCGTCAAAGAACGAACCAGTATCATTGGACTTCAGAAATCGCTTGGCGCGAAAAATTACTTCATACTTTTTCAGTTCCTTTTCGAATCCATCTTCCTGAGCCTGATTGGAGGATTAGGCGGTTTATTACTGGTGTTCCTGATAACCTACGTTCCGCTTGGCAGTTTGGAAGTAGTACTCACAGTCAAAAATATTGTGCTTGGGTTAGGCGTGTCCTCCGTCATTGGAGTAGTTGCAGGTATTGTTCCAGCGGCTGTTGCTGCCCGGCTGGACCCGGTGATTGCAATTCGATCGAACGGTTAAACGGTAATCGGTAATCAGTATGTTAGTTATCGGTGCTACTGATAACCGATTACCGATTACCAACTTACTCCTCCTTCTTCACATCCACACCGCTCGCCAATTTATCTTTGATTTTCTTTTCGAGTTGTTCCATTAACTCGGGGTTGTCTTCAATAAGTTGTTTTACGGCATCGCGGCCCTGGCCCAGTTTGTTGCCATCGTAAGAGAACCATGAACCGGATTTTTGAATCACGTTCAACTCCACACCCAAATCAACAATTTCGCCCGACTTGGAAATTCCCCGGCCATACATAATATCAAACTCCACCACTTTGAAAGGCGGGGCCACTTTATTCTTCACCACTTTCACGCGAACACGGTTACCGGTAATATCGTCCGATGATTCTTTGATCTGGCCAATCCTTCTGATATCTAACCGCACCGAAGCATAAAACTTCAGCGCATTACCTCCTGTAGTTGTTTCAGGATTGCCGAACATGATCCCGATTTTCTCCCGGAGTTGGTTGATGAAAATACAAGAGCAACCCGTTTTGCTAATGGTGCCCGTAAGTTTCCGCAAGGCCTGAGACATGAGGCGGGCATGCAAGCCCATTTTAGAATCGCCCATCTCCCCTTCCAACTCGGCTCTGGGTACAAGCGCAGCTACAGAATCAATAACAATAATATCAATTGCACCAGAGCGGATCAGGTGGTCGACAATTTCAAGGGCTTGCTCACCATTGTCGGGCTGAGAGATCAATAAGTTTTCGGTATCGATGCCCAATTTCTCCGCATAGCTTTTGTCAAAGGCATGTTCTGCATCTATAAATGCCGCGAGGCCCCCCTTTTTTTGTGCCTCCGCGATGCAATGCAGGGTCAGGGTTGTTTTTCCGGAAGATTCAGGGCCATAAATTTCAGTAACCCGGCCACGGGGGATTCCCCCAACTCCCAGAGCAATATCTAACCCGAGTGATCCGGTGCTTATAGCCGGTATGTCAACGATTTTGTTATCGCTCAATTTCATTACTGTGCCCTTGCCATAGGTCTTTTCCAGCTTGTCGATGGTAAGTTGGAGGGCCTTCATCTTCTCTTTCGATTCGCTAATTTTATCTTTTGCTTCGCTCATACAATTTTTTTGTTAATACTCGAAATATAGGGAGTGGAGGGGAATAGGCAATGACAATTTGAGGAAGGTTTCTTACCGGTGCATTCAAATATTTCCTTTCAAAATATTTTTGCTGGTATTAACAATGTGGTTCTACTGGGAATTTTGTGAAAGAAAACTTTTGAACCACATAGTTACATAGACACATAGAAATCCACACATAGATTAAAATGCCAAAACTACCGTGCCTGTCCGGCAGGCAGGTGTGAAAGCCTATGTGTCTATGTTTCTATTGTGGTTCAAAATTCGGGTCGTAAAAAGAAG
>JAYUHI010000580.1:0-2732 GCA_043767095.1 Bacteroidota bacterium | reverse complement strand
AGAAGCAGGCTATGAAGATGCTAACGAGAAAGTGAGCAAAGGCAAAAAGGTGTTGGAGTTGCCTAAGAACCCCGTTACCCACCGTGGGCAAGACCCGGAATTATTTTGGATGAACAAATACGGCAATGATGACCGTGATAACCTGCTGCGTGTGGACTTTCGCAGCCTTTACCGCCATGAACACATTGCCCTCGAAACACTTATTAAAAGACACCATAAGGCCCGAAGAGAAAAGCGTACAGTTTGATTTGTTCACTGCAAAATCTATAAGTTCCTTACGGTTGGACTAACCACCAAAACACCTATGACAAAGACAATCATTTACTTCACGCTCTTGCTCACAATTTTAATCTCCTCCTGTTCTAAAGAAAAAGACCGGCCATCAGGGAAACCAGTTGTTATTGGATACGTGCCGGGGTTTCGGGGCGAATTGGATGTGACAACCATTGATGCTAAAAAACTGACGCATATCAATTTCGCTTTTGTAGATGTTAAAGACAGTCTCGCCTGGCTCACCAACATCGCAACAGATACGATCAATTTCAGAAAGCTGGTCGGCCTGAAAAAAGATAATCCCGACCTGAAAATTATCATCTCGATTGGTGGCTGGTCGTGGAGTGAAAATTTTTCGGACGCAGTTTTTACAGAAACTTCGAGAAAGAAATTTGCTGAGAGCAGTGTTAAGATCGTAGAAGAATTTGATCTCGATGGTGTAGATATTGATTGGGAATATCCAGGCTTGAAAGGCGAAGACAATATTTATCGCGGTGAAGACAAACCGAATTTTACCCTCATGTTTAAGGCCATTCGCGAAGAACTCGATGCACTATCCAGGCGAACAGGAAAAATTTATCAACTCACTACGGCCATCCCATGTTTTGCCCGGTTCATTGAAGTAACGGAAATGGACAAGGCATCACAATACCTGGACTATATTAATCTGATGGCTTATGATTTCTATGTGTCGGGTGATACGGCAGGTCATCACTCCAATTTGTTTCCCTCTGAAAATTATGACCGGGAAGATTCAGGCGACAAGGCCTTCAAGGACTATACAAAGATTGGCGTGCCTGCTGAAAAGCTGGTTCTGGGAATCCCCTTTTATGGGAGAAGCTGGTTTATGAAAACAGACGACAATCGGGGCATCAACAGGCAGGTTGATTCAGTAACTCGCGCAGGAGGGTATACATTCATAAAAGATACAATGGCCAACAGGCAGGGCTTTACCAGGTATTGGGATGACAAAGCGAAGGCGCCATATTTGTGGAATGCTGAAACCAGGCAGTTGATTTCCTATGATGATGAAGAATCCATCAAACACAAATGCGAATATGTTAAAACACACCGCATGGCGGGCGTTATGTTTTGGGAATATGCCAGCGACCCAAAAGAATATTTATTGAACGCTATCAACACAAACTTTCAGGAGCGATGACGGTTTACAATATACTCCCGAACCAACGGATTATCTCCATCGATGTGCTTCGCGGATTGACTATCCTGCTGATGGTGTTCGTGAACGAGGTTGCAGGTGTTAAGAATATCCCGCAATGGATACAGCACATGACGCGCGGTGTCGATGGCATGACCATTGTCGATTGGGTTTTCCCAGGGTTTTTGTTCATTGTGGGCATGTCCATACCGATGGCGCTGAACCACCGCATTCAAAAAGGCGATAGTTTCTGGCGATTGCAAAAACACATTCTCGTTCGCACCATTGGCCTGCTTGCATTGGGTGTACTAATGGTAAATGCGGAAGGAGGATATAATGAAGAAACCATGGGCATGCCCATCAGCCTTTGGTCGTTGTTGATTTACCCTTTTGCCATTTTAGTTTGGAATGTTTACACATTTGAAAATAAAGTGTGGACCTATCTTTTTCGAGGCATTGGAATAATCGGTCTGCTGTCGCTGGCAATAGTGTACCGCGGTGGCGAGGATGGTTCGGAATACCTCCAACCACAGTGGTGGGGAATACTGGGGTTGATCGGCTGGTCCTATTTTTATTCCTGCATTCTTTATCAGGTATTAAAAGGCAATAAATATTACCTCGCTGTTGCCGTGCTGGTGTGTACCCTTATCTACATCGCAGGACATACAACGATTTCTGAAGACTTTGCCATATTAGGCTGGACACGTTCACAAGGTGGAATGGCAACGCATACCTCCATAACCCTTTGCGGTTTGATCTTAACCTTAATTTTTTTCGACAGAAAACCGAGCGAAGTTTGCTAAGCCGCTTAAATGAAGCATTGGCTTTCGCAGCGATCTTATTTATAGCAGGAGTTTTATTAAGGCCTCAATTCCACGTAGGTAAAATTGGCGCCACTCCCTCATGGGGATTTTACAGTTCCGTTTGGGCCATCTTTACTTTTATCTTTCTGTACTGGTTAGTTGACCTGAAAAAGATCAATGCCTGGACGAAGTTCTTTCAGCCCGCAGCTTCCAACCCGCTCTTAACGTATATCATTCCTTTCATCATGTGGGCATTGTATGCTTACGTTGGTTTTTATCCTCTTCCGCATGATTACCGAACAGGAATAATTGGTGTGATCTATTGTGTTCTTTATGCAACAGTGATCGTGTGGCTCGTGAAGTGGCTGAACAAAATAAACATAAGGCTTCAGCTTTAGGGGTGCATTTCAAATTGTCGCATGCCTCACATTCGACCCCTACGGGGTCGTTTAGCATTATTAATCACATTTCTACAAACATAGGACTCCTCTGGAGTC
>JAYUHI010000579.1:0-2761 GCA_043767095.1 Bacteroidota bacterium | reverse complement strand
ACGGCTGACCTCCCTAAATGATAAAGGCATAATTGAAGTTGAGGACGTTGAATCAGAGGTTTTCTTGCATTAAGATTCCGAATTCAATATTCAAGATTCAATGTCGTTTAGTTAAGCCTTTTTTTACGACCTCACCTCGCTCCTCTCCGGAAGAGAGGATGTTTGAGTGCTTAACCAGAGTCTGTCTATAGATTATAACAATTTGACAGTCAGTTATTTATGGCACTATTATTGCGATGCTCTTTGGATGAAAATGAGCCTATTTGAACCCCTTCGCCTAAAATTTGAACAAGTCAATTGGGCAAACATTTAAAGAAGAGGAATCCATCATACGCATCCGTGCCACCATTTATGTAGAGTGCGATTCGCAAAAAGGAATTCTCATTGGCAAAGGCGGCAGTTCGCTCAAAAAAGTAGGCACCGAAGCGCGCATAGACCTGGAAAAATTCTTTGGCAAAAAAATATTTTTAGAAACCCATGTGAAAGTGGCCCGCGACTGGCGGAAGCAGAAATTGAAGTTAAAGCATTTTGGATATTCTGAGTAATGATCAATGAGGCAATTAGCCAATAGAGAAGCAATCCTTACCGTTTATTTCTTGTTCAGGGTAAACCCATCTTGGTATCCATTTATTCCTACATCATCTTTATTTCCATTAAATCCTGGCCCGCCAGCTCCAACATAGCCATAGCTTGCTCCAGATTTATCAGGACTTACCCAAAAGGAATATAGCTTTCCGTTAGTTAAATAAAATTTAAATGTGATTGGCTGATTAGCGAGTGAACTAAGGTCGGACTTATTTTTCCATTTTATTTCTTGCAATGTTTTGTTGGCGGAAACAGGTATGCAATTTTCTTTTGAAAACTGTTTGATGATTTGGTTTTTCTGGTTCAATACCTCAACCCGCAATTCGCCCTGCAAATTTTCTATGTTCACAAATAAATATTTCCCATTGAAAACAACGGGGCGTGTAGTCAAGTAGCCTTCTTTCTCATCCGCATCTAATGATGCAAATCCATCCCTACGCAACTTGGCCAAACCCGTGCTTCCTCCTGCATACAAACTCGAAACGGATTTGGGGGATTCACCCGACCAAGCACCATAATAAAAATACAAGCTATCGTTCACTACTAGCACGCAACCTCCTGCAGAATGAATATAGGCCCTATCCCAATCTCCAATTTTTCGTGTGGAAGGGATGAACGACCTGCGGTCGGGGCGGTCGAAATAAAATCCATCGCGGCTATAGCCCAGGGTTAAATCTGTCAATTTCGGAAAGCCACCAAAAGCACCCACTTCATTGTTGGGGCCGCGATGAATAGCAAACAAACCCAACATAATACTTTCATAGGCGACTGCATCAACATTGTAAAGCTGTGCCTCATAATCTTTAAAATGTTTTTTAATGAGCTTGTCGGGCTCGTCAAGTGAATCGGCTTGTTGCCACAATGCGTATTCGCGGTTGTTCCATTGGCCTGCATCAAAGAAATCATTGGCTTCATGGTAGCCTCTTGCCCTTCCATAATTTGAAGTTCTAATGCTGAAAACCCATTTGTCACGAAAAGGATTTTTGAAAAACCCACTGTTATCCCCAAGCTTTCCTGTCAGCCCGATTGAATTCCAATGAATACCATCTGGAGATTTGTATAACTCGCCCTCTTCACCACTAGGAAATCGGTGAAAAATAAACATCTTATATCTTGCGGAAAGATCTTTGGTTTCTGTGTCGAGCCAAATGGTAGAACCATCGCGGGCAAAACCATTTCTATGCGGTAGCACTCGGTTGGTACCTGGCGAAATATCCAAATCTGGTCGCTCCCATTTAATACCATCTTTACTAATCGCATATCCAGTGCCATCGAACCATCCGGCATGGTACCACATTTTGAATAATTTATCTTTTGGGTCATACCATACGCCATCGTTGAAAGGAGCAGCCACAGGATTTTGCCCTCCATTCAATTCGAGGGCAGTCTCCGGTTTTAAAACCGGATTGCCTTTATACTTTTCAGCCAAATGAAAAGTCCGTTTCAGGTTATTTTCAGCAATCAAGAAATCATCAACGAATAATTGTCGGCCCACATTTATTGGAATGGCTTTGGGAATAGATGATAGATAAGGCACCTTGACGGGCGGGCCTTTTTTTGTATCCATTTTTGGTGGCCATTGATACGGAAGCTCTATGCCATTATATAACTTTTCACCGGTTGGAGTTTTATTTTCCTGTGCTTCGAGGAGGAAAACAACATTGGTTAAGAAACAAACAATTGCTATGTTGCGATGCAAACATTTCCAGGCTTTACTGTTTCTCACATCCATACGTTCAAAATTATTTTTCCAGCAGTGGCGACACTACAATTGCCTTGAATGTTACTTTCCCATGTTTGGCATAGAGCCACAATCGGTTTCCTTTCTGCTCCGGCAAGCGGTTCACGATGCATCTTTTGTTATCAATGCTAACATCTATAATGTCATCTTTCATTATGATGTCAACCTTGATAGTATTGTTCAATCCATGCACGGCCTGTATGCTGGAGTTGGCAAGGGTTACGGTTTGGTTGTTGGCCGAAAAATTTAGTTTGTATCCAGCCGATGCTTTTGCATCGGCCCGGAGATAGAGACCGTATTCTTCGTTGTCGCCCATTGGTTCTATCTCTACTATTATCCTGGCATTCAACGGAATGTTTTCCGCGTAGGCCGCACCCACACCGTTGGGTGCGTTGATTGAATAATGTCCATTGTCGTGGGATGTCATGGAGTCGT
>JAYUHI010000578.1:0-2765 GCA_043767095.1 Bacteroidota bacterium | reverse complement strand
TGCGTGAACGACTCTGCAAAGGAAAAAACAGCCTGCTTTCACAAAATATTAGAAAACAGGAAATAAGGTTTTAAAAACATGGTTTTTGGAACTACCCTTTAGTTATCCAGGACTCGCAAGATGGAGATATCATTGTGTGCCGAATAACCACCAAATTGTATGACACTTCGTTTGACATTAACCTGAGGAACTGGGAGAAATTCGGTTTACGTTTACCTTCTGTAGTGCGTATCCACAAGATCGCCTCTCTGGAAAAAGAACTGGTCAATCAGAAAATCGGTCAGCTTGATAAAGTCTTACAAAATCAAATCAAGATTGCTTTTAAAAAGTTAGTTTAACTAAAACGAATACTCCCCTTTCGCAATAATATAGTCAGCTACTTTTCTGCGGGCGTTTTTCAAGTTGTATGGATCAATCTTCGTGAAGCGTTTCAAGCCCATCAGCATGAGGCGCAGTTCATCACCTTCAGCAAAAGAGGTGATGGCTTGCCTTCCGGCAGTTGCAGCCTTGTCAATAGCTGAGTGTAAATAAATCATCGCTATTTCTTTTTGGATTTCACAGGCCTTCTCGCCTCTCAAGCCAATCAATTTCTCCACGCGCAGCAAGGTGGATTCAGCGATATACACTTCAATCAGCATGTCGGCCATGTTCATCAGAATTTCCTGCTCCTCGCTCAGCTTCATCATGAATTTTTGAACAGCTGCTCCGGCCACCATCAACCCTGCCTTCTTCAGGTTGGCCAGGGCTTTCTTCTCTTTCGCAAAAACACCTTCATCTTCACTCGCGCTAAAATCAGGAATGGACATTAATTCTTTCTGAACGGCCATAGTCGGGTTCATGATGTCGAGTGTTCCTTTCATAGCGCGCTTCATCAGCATGTCTATGGTGAGCAGGCGGTTAATTTCATTGGTACCTTCAAAAATCCTGTTGATCCGCGCATCGCGATACGCACGATCCATCGGCCCTTCGGCTGAGAAGCCCATGCCTCCATAAATCTGAACACCTTCATCCACGGTGTAATCCAAAACCTCTGAACCGTGTACTTTCAAAATGGCGCACTCAATGGCGTATTCTTCCAGCGCTTTCAATTTTGCTTTTCCGGTTTCCATGCCACCGGCTACCAGGGCATCGTAGGCATCGTCAATGTTTTGGCCGGCCCGGTAGTGAGCGGACTCAGAAGCAAAGATGCGTGTGGTTATTTCAGCAATTTTATATTTGATTGCCCCGAACGATGAGATAGGCACCCCAAACTGCTTACGCTCCTTGGCATAGTTTACTGAAACGTTCAGGGCCATTTTACTTCCGCCTACCGTGCTGATGCCTAACTTAATCCGGCCAACGTTCAGCACATTAACCGCAATCTTAAATCCATTCTCGCGTGCAGAGAGCATATTCTCTACCGGTACTTTGCAATCGTTGAAAAATATTTGCCGGGTGGATGAGCCTTTGATGCCCATCTTATGCTCTTCGGGGTTCATGGTGATGCCTCCGAAATTTTTCTCAACAATAAAGGCAGTCAGGTTTTTGTCGTTGTCGATTTTCGCGAACACGATCATGACATCGGCAAAGCCCCCGTTGGTGATCCACATCTTTTGTCCGGTGATGAGATAGTGCTTGCCATCTTCAGTGAGTTTTGCTTTCGTCTTGGCGCTGTTGGCATCTGAGCCGGAGTCAGGCTCCGTTAAACAATAGCACGCCTTCCACTCTCCTGTGGCGAGCTTAGGAACATATTTCTTCTTTTGCGCTTCGGTTCCATAATATAAAATGGGAAGCGTGCCGATGCCAGTATGCGCCCCATAGGCCACAGCAAAAGAAAATGAGGAGCCCAGTACTTCCGCCACCAGCATGGTAGTGTTGAACGACATGCCGAAGCCACCGAGTTCAGTTGGCACTGAAGTCCCCAACAATCCCAACTCACCTGCCTTATCCATGAGCGATGGCATTAATTTGGGATCTTTTTGTGAATCGATTTCATCCAGTCTCGGCCAGATTTCCTGTTTGATAAAGTCGGTGCACGTTTGGGCGATCATCTTTTGTTCTTCGTTCCACTCTTCGGGGATGAAGATTTCATGCGCCTTTGTTTCGCGAATGAGGAATTCTCCACCTTTGATTGCTTGTTTAGATTGTGTTGCTGTTTCCATACTCTTCAAGTTGTTCGTTGGTAGTTGTTAGTTGTTGGTCGCCTCGATTTTGGAAATAGTTTATAAATCCATTTAGCAACCTCTTACAAGATTTTATTTTATCGATAATGCCTGCCTGCTCTGATTCAGTTAGGTAGCCTAAGTCGAAAGCTATAATGATTTGCGTTTCAACTTCATATAAACTGCCCCTTGAAATGAAAAAGAATTGAGTAGAGTCTTTGAAATGATTGCGTCCACATCCTTCTGCAATGTTGGAAGGAATTGAAATAGCTGCTCTCCTTAGCTGGTTAACAAGTCCAAATTGTTCGTCTTTCGGAAAGGTCTTTGTTACTCTGTATATATTTGTAACCAAATCCTTTGTCTGTTTCCAAACTTCCAAATCCCGATATGATTCAACCTTACTCATGCTAACAACTAAGAACTAACAACCACCAACTAATTCAACAACTCATAAACCCCCGCCACTCCCTGTCCACCTCCCACACACGCGGTCACCATGCCATATTTTTTCTTTTGTCTTCTCAGCTCATTAAATAATTGTACTGACAATCGCGCACCGGATGAACCGAGCGGATGGCCAACGGCAATGGCGCCTCCATTCACATTTAATTTTTTACGATCGAT
>JAYUHI010000577.1:0-6547 GCA_043767095.1 Bacteroidota bacterium | reverse complement strand
AATCACCCGTAAATTGGAGAGGGTAGGTGATTTTATTAAAAACATTGGAGTCGAACTAGTATTTCACATTGAGGCAAGGGTGTTGAAGCATCATAAGTTGAAGTAGGACTTCCCTCGGCTATTCGTGAAATTGATATTTGGACAATTGGTTTTAACCTATTTCAAGTGCCAATATCCGTGAAGAAAAGCATAATTTTATGGAGTGAGCCTGCCGATTCCTCAACTCAAACCGCTATTTCCCCTTTTTAAGAAAAGACCGGATTTGGTTTATGTGGACAATGCCGCGACTACTCAGAAACCTGAATCGGTTATTGAAACCATCACCCAATTCTATCAACATGAGAATGCCAACATTCACCGCGGGTTGTATGAACTTTCTTCAAGCGCAACGCAACGGTATGAAGGAATCAGGAAAAAAGTAAAAGATTTCATTGGCGCGAAATCTGAAAAAGAAATTGCGTTTACCAAAGGAACGACTGAATCGATTAATATTGTTGCCAACAGTTTGACGGATGTAATTAGCGAAGGCGATAACATCGTGATCTCAGAAATGGAACATCACGCCAACCTCATTCCCTGGCAACAAGCGTGTAAAAGGAGAAAAGCAAACCTGCGCGTCATTCCAGTTAATGAAAACGGTGATTTAGAGCTTGATCAATTGGATGCCTTGCTGGACAGCCGAACGAAAATGCTGGCGGTCACACACGTCTCTAACACCCTAGGCACTATCAATCCCATTCAGGAAATAGTTTCCATCGCGCATCAACATAATATTCCTGTGCTGATTGATGCCGCCCAAAGCGTTGGGCATTATCCCATCAATGTGTCCAGCCTCGATGCGGATTTTCTTGTTTTCTCTGCCCACAAAATGTTTGGGCCCATGGGCACGGGAGTTCTTTATGCGAAGGAGAAATATCATTCGATGATCCAGCCGTTAAATTTTGGCGGAGGGGCAATTCGTGAAGTTTCTTTCGGACGAACAACATTCATGGATTACCCGCACAACCTGGAGGCAGGCACACCCCATGTGGCTGGAGTGATTGGACTTGGAGCCGCCATCGATTTTGTAAACCGGCTGGATTTAATTGAAACAAGCGGGCACACGCATTGGCTGGCCTCTGCGTTCAGGAGTAAACTTCAATCTCTGGATTTTGTGAAATTGGTTGGCCATCCAAAAAATTATGGAACGATTGTTTCATTTGTTGTTGAAGGTATTCATGCGCACGATGTCGCAGGATTTTTGGCCGAACACCAGATTGCCGTAAGAGCAGGGCATCACTGTACACAACCGTTGCACGCACGCCTTGGGTTACAGGCAACCGTGCGGGTTTCATTTTCTATTTACAACACCATGGAGGATGTGGATAAAATTATTGACGCGTTGCACGAACTAAAAAAATTCTGGTCGTGAATAAATTAGACAGGCTTTATGATGAAGTGATTAAGAAGCACAACAGCCAGCCTTATCATTTTGAAAAGAAAACGGATTCAGGGAAAGCCATCCAGGCTTACAACCCAATCTGCGGTGACCGGTTCGATTTATTTTTTGATGCCGATGATCAGAAAATAAACGCCATATATTTTCATGGGTTTGGCTGTGCCGTATCGAAAGCGTCTGCCTCGGTGTTGGTAAAAGGCCTGGAGGGCAAATCCAATACACAAGCCAAACAGATTTGCAACCAGTTTTTGCGATTGCTCAGGAATGAATTAAGAGGCGATGAAGAATTATTCTCAGAAGAATTCAAATCCTTTGCCGTAGTTCAGGAAATTCCAGCCCGGTATGATTGTGCAGCCCTGGTGTGGATAGAGGTGGAGAAGCATTTAGCCTTGCGCTAAGTATGATTCGTCAATCAACCTTCCGCTTGACGGCTTTTTTCACCTTAACAGCTTCTTTCTTTACCGCCTTGCCGGTTTTCTTAGCAACCTTCTTGGTTTCCTTGCCAACTTTTTTCGCGCCCTTCTTCACTTCCTGGGCAACTTCCTTTACCTCCTTTTTAACTTCCGACTGGGCAATGGCTGCTCCCATGGTAAAAAGAAAAACGCTTAGGGTAATTAATATCTTTTTCATGGCTTAAATTTAAGACGAAATTTAATTCATTGCATGAAAATTAAACTGGTCGCATACGGAATAGCTAAAGATATTCTTCAATCCAGGGAAAGAGTATGGGAGGTAAATGAAAATGGAACTATTGAGTCGTTGAAAAAAAACCTCCTGAAAGAGTTTCCTCCTTTCGCCAACTTAAACAAGCTATCCTTTGCGGTAGGTGAGGAGTATTGCGAGGATTCATTTTTATTAAAAGAAGGCGATGAGGTGGTGATTATTCCTCCGGTTAGCGGAGGGTGATCCGGATCACTCTAATTTAAAAATGGAAGCCCAAATCTCTTCTGCAATTTTATCTGGAGATTGGGTTCCATTCACTTTCAAAATCTTCTCACGGTTTCTTTCCCGCTCAAAAGCTTCATCATATTTCGCATACACTTTCTTTTGGTTCTCCAGGGTTTCATACATTTCAACCGAACTGCGGTCGTTCTTAATTCTTTGCATGCTAATTTCTGGCGGGATGTCGATGTAAATGTTTAGATCAGGCCGGAGCAATTGGGCACTGAGTTTATTGGCTTCAATCACCCAGCCCATATCCATGTGCACGCTATGGTAGGCGTAAGAAGAAAAGTAATAGCGGTCTGTGATCACGGTGAAACCTTCTTCCAACTTTTTCAGGATGCCATCTTTTTTATTGAGCAGGTGCTCCAGGCGGTCGGCAACAAAGAGAGCGGCAATGGTGCGGTGGTCGCCTTCCTTGCGGTGATTAAAAATATCGCGTATCAGCTTTCCAATCGGACCATCAGTGGGTTCAAACGTGGAATAGACCTTGTGTCCTTCGGTGATCAGTCTTTCGGCCAACAGTTTTACTTGCGTACTCTTGCCGCTACCGTCAATTCCTTCAAAAGCGATGAACAGATTTTTTTTCATTGACGTAAATTAGAACTCGGTAAAATCCTTTTCGCTTCCATATTTTATTTTAGCAACAGTAAAGCAGGGTGAGCCCGAGCAATGCAAGATTCGTTCCTTCCGGATGTTTCCCTCCACTAGAAAATCATTCATCTCCTGCTTATTGGTTTGTGAAAATTTTACCCTGGAAGAAACGAATTCATCTAATTTACCTTGTTTGAATGTTAATTCCGGTGAAATGGTTTTCCCAATTAAATAGTAAAATGAGCTGTCGCTTATAGCCATTACCTTCATATCAATATTAGTGTCGCCACAGTTGAACTTCACAAATTGTGCCTTTACCTGGATGGTTTCTCCGTGGCCCAGGTAGCCCATGTATGCCATCACGCTAATGCCGATGGCAGTGATCACGATCAAACCAAAAACTTTTCCTTTCATCGTTATTGGTTTTCATTCTTCGCTTTAATCACAGCTCCCATAATGCTCAAGGCGATTTCCTTTGCTCCAACGGCATTGATATCAACCCCAATGGGTGCATTGATCCTGGAGATTTCTTCCGATGTAAATCCTTTTTCCAAAAGCCTTGCTGTGCGTTTGTCGTGATTTTTCTTGCTGCCCAACGCGCCCATGTACGCCACCTTCGATCGAAGCAATACCTCCAGAGCATCATCATCAATCTTTGGATCGTGCGAGAGGATTACCGCATAGGTGTATGCATCCAATTCCATTTCAGGCAATACTTCCGAAGGATATTTTTCTAAAATCAAATCAGGCATGGTGGAGAATGCGGTGTTCCTGGCAAACGTGCCCCTCGGATCAATCACAATGGTTTCAAAATCAAATTGTTTTGCCAGTGCTACCAGGTCAACTGTAACGTGAGCAGCACCAATGATGATCATCCTGCTTCTCCGGGGAAAAACTTGAATGAAGTAGTCAGTGCCTTCCAATGTCAAGGTTTGATGAGCCCTCTGATTAAAAGCCTCTAATGACTTTTCTATAATTCCAGCAGGTAAAGGGTCTCCTATTGATTTTCTATCAGGCGTTATCAAAGTATTCAGGCTTTGACCGTCCGTCAAGGCTGTAGCCAACATACAACTTTTGTTTGCTGATAATAATTCAACAAGCATTTCCGAAAGATCAGTTGGCAGCCACGGCTGAATGTAAACCTGAATTTTTCCTCCGCAACTCAAACCAACCGCCCAGGCGTCATCATCACTCACGCCATAAAACAGTCGCCTGGCGCCCGTTCCTTCAAAAATTTTCTTTGCCTCTTTAACTACCGCACCTTCGACACATCCCCCACTCACCGAACCTGCCATTTCCAGTTTTTCAGAGATCATCATGCACGAGCCGGCAGGCCGGGGCGATGAACCCCATGTTTGAATGACTCGCGCCAGGGCTATTCGCTGCCCATTGTCCTTCCATAATTTCACCTGACCGATTAGCTCTTTCATATCCTGGATGAAAAAAAATAATTAATTTTGATTAACCCTATTTTATCAAACCCTGACAGGGTTTTCAGAACCCTGTGAGGGTTAAAATTTATGACGTGAGAATTTTTGATTATCCCCAAAGTTGAAACATAACGACAGGGAAAGCAAACCAGCGGTTTAAAATACTATGGCCAAAATAAAATTCACTTCTGCGCTCAAGCCTTTTTTTCCAACATTAACTGATTTGGAATTAGAAGGTGCTACCATCCGTGAATTGGTCAGCCAGATGGAAGCCCGCTTCCCGGGTCTTTCAAATTACCTGATGGATGAAACCGGAAGTCTGCGCAAGCATGTCAATATTTTTTTGCAAGGCGATTTGATCAGAGATCGCAAAACCCTTAGCGATCCGGTTAAGAAGTCTGATGAACTGTTGGTTTTTCAGGCCTTGTCGGGCGGATAATTAAACTTTTCTAAACCTAACAGGTTTGAGAAACTAAGTAGCTCATTAAAATCTTTTGCATAAACCTGTTCGGTTTATCATTAAACTTGCAACCACTAAACATTTGTTATGGATTTAAAGAAAGTACCCCTCCATCATGTTCACGAAAAGTTAGGGGCTAAAATGGTTCCCTTTGCGGGATTCATCATGCCAGTTCGTTATTCTTCCGACCTGGAAGAGCACATGACGGTGCGCAATGGCGTGGGGGTGTTCGATGTTTCGCACATGGGTGAGTTTACTATTCAGGGGCCGCAAGCGCTTGATCTGATTCAGCGTGTTACCAGCAACGATGCTAGCAAACTTGTAGATGGACAGGCTCAGTACTCTTGTCTTCCCAACGAAATCGGTGGAATTGTGGACGACCTGATTGTCTATAAAATTAAGACTGATGATTATGTGATGGTGGTGAATGCCTCCAACATTGAAAAAGACTGGAACTGGATTTCAAAATTAAATATGAAGGCTGCGGTTATGAAAAACGTATCGGACGATACTTGCCTTTTTGCTGTGCAGGGTCCAAAAGCCGTTGGCGTTCTGCAAAAGCTGACCAGTACTAATTTGTCTGAAATAAAATATTATCACTTTGCCATTGGCCAGTTTGCTGGCTGTGAGAATGTTTGCATGAGCAACACAGGTTACACAGGTGCCGGTGGTTTTGAGATTTATGTTCATAAGTCCGATGCCGAAAAAGTTTGGAGCGCCATTTTTGATGCTGGAAAAGATGAAGGGATAAAACCCATTGGCCTGGGTGCACGTGACACGCTCCGTCTGGAGATGGGCTTCTGTTTATATGGAAATGACATTGATGATGTCACCTCACCACTGGAAGGAGGATTAGGGTGGATTACCAAATTCAGCAAAGACTTTATCAACTCATCGGAACTGAAAAAACAAAAAGAGGCAGGGGTCAAGAAAAAATTGGTAGCCTTCAAAATGATTGACAAGGGGATACCCCGCCATGATTACCCGATAAAAAATTCATCGAATGAAATTATTGGTAAGGTAACGTCAGGCACTATCTCACCCGTGTTGGGAGTTGGCATTGGATTAGGGTATGTAACTACAGATAACTCCAATGTTGGCTCAGAAATTTTTGTGGATGTGAGGGGAAAAGGTTTGAAGGCTGAGGTGGTGAAGCTGCCATTTATTGAGAAGTTGGAAAAGGAAAAATTTGGCTAAAGCCAAGGTCTCTTTGTGCAATATTGCCACGCCCTTAAGGGCGTGGCAATAAATTCTATTACTCAATTTGGCTTTAGCCAAACAAAATTAAAAAGTGTCAAATGCTTTACATTAGTGTTTGGATTCATGCGGTTTAGTATCCTTAAAAGAACTCAGAATAGAATCGAACTGATTTAACAATTTGGCTAAAGCCATTTTTCATTTGTTATAATTGCCACGCCCTTAAGGGCGTGGCAATAAGATTTTGTTATTCAATTTGGCATTAGCCAAACAAAACTAAACAATGTCATATGCCTTACATCAGAGTTTGGATTCATGCAGTTTGGTCAACCAAGAATCGAGAACCGTATTTACAAAAAGCGGTTCGACCAATTGTTTTCACACACATTGCCGAAAATGCCAAGTTAAAAGGAATTTATTTGGATTGCGTCAATGGTCACACGGATCATGCACATTGTCTGATTTCGCTGGGAGGAAGTCAGACAA
>JAYUHI010000576.1:0-2779 GCA_043767095.1 Bacteroidota bacterium | reverse complement strand
CATGCATTCAATTGGAAGCACTCAAAGCCGCCTTCAAGAAAATAGAAGAACTCAAAAAGAGTACTCAACTTGAACTTGACTTTGCGTAAGTCCACTTTATAATTCTAATATTGCTGTATCTTTAAGACCCATATAAATTCAACGATTTGAAACGCTGGGTATTGGTCATGTTTTTTTCGATTGCCGTTGCATCAACTTTCGGGCAACAGGATCCCCAATTTACCCAGTACATGTTCAACAACCTTTATTATAATCCTGGGTATTCGGGGGTGGAAGGTATCACCAAGGTTTCTGCATTGTATCGCAGCCAATGGTCAGGGTATCAACCTACTTTTTATGGTGGCGGTGCTCCAACAACTCAGTTGGTGTCATTCACTGCCCCAATCTTTAAAATCAATAGTGGATTCGGAGCTTATATTCTCAATGATAATTTAGGCCCGCAGAATAATCTTGAGGCCCAGGTTTCATTTGCCTATCACTTTGCTCTTAAGGACAGCAAGCTGAGTTTAGGGGTGCGTGGGGGAGTTTATTCACAAACCATTAATAGTAATTTGTACAGGGCAATTGATAAGGATGACCCAACACTTCCAAAGGAAAATTCAGGCAGGTACTCACAAACAAAACCCGATTTGGCTATGGGGTTATTTTGGAGAAAAGAAAAATTCTACGTGGGTGCCGGGTTTAGTCATTTAGTAAAAGCCAAATTTGATTTTGGGTTAAATCAACGGAACAGCTTGGAAACCCACACTTATATTACCGGTGGGTATTTCTATGAGGTTAATTTTGACCTCAGGCTTCAGTTTGTAACGCTGATAAAATCAGATTTTGTTAAATGGCAGTATGATGTTGGAGCAATTGCCTATATGAAAAATACTATGTGGGGCGGTCTATCGTTTCGTCAGTCAGAGGCAGCTATAGTATTATTAGGTTGGAGTTTTTTGAAAGATAAATCGTTAAAAGCCGGGTATTCCATGGATGTTATTGTGAAAGACCGGGCAGCAAAGCAGCCATTATCGCACGAATTAATGGTCAGTTATGAACTCCCTGTAAACCCCGGAGTGGGCAAGAAAGTGATAAGAACACCAAGATACAGGCATTAAATAGCTTCTTTTTTTTGGTTTTTTTGATATTTTATAGAATTTGGTAGTCGCATATTTAGTAAAAGAGATAACTTTCGGTCTCAGGATTTAAATCGGAGGATAATCATTTGAGTTCAAAACAAAATTTGAATATGAAGATTGAAGTTTCAAAATCAGGATTGAGTTCATTCGCCATCCTGGCAATATTATTTGTGTTGGCCGGATGCGGGTTACTGGGCATCGGTGGCGGTCGCGGATCTTCTCATCCCTTTGAACTCGAAGGAGCGCCTGACCGCGAAGGCTGGGTAATGACCTTGCCATTTGGGATGGTTCAGATTCCGGCCGGAACTTTTCATATGGGCCAGGCCGATGAAGACCCTGCATCCACACAAATCAATTTCAACAAGCAAGTAACCATCGGGCCATTCTTTATGGACGATACTGAAATCACCAATAATGAATATCGCCAGTTCACCAACTTTTTTTTGGTTGAGAAAGGAACGATTGACGGGCTGCCCACAGTGTCTGACTCCGATTTCAGAAAAGAATACTATCCAGACAGCACAGTATGGGTTCGTGATTTTGCCCATCACATGGGCGACCCCATCCAGGATTATTACTACTGGCACCCCGGTTATGACGACTACCCAGTTGTTGGAATTGATTGGGATGCGGCTAAGTTTTTCTGTGAGTGGCGTACGAAATACTGGAACAATTATAGGAAGGATGAGGGACTGCCCCCAATGCCCGCATTCAGGTTACCCTCTGAGGCCGAGTGGGAATATGCCGCAAGAGGCGGTCGTGATATGGCTAAATATCCCTGGGGAAATCCTTACATAAGAAACTCAAAGGGCTGTATGCTCGCTAACTTCAAGCCGGGCCGTGGAAACTTTTTTGATGACGGTTACGCTTATACAGCACAAGTACAATCATTCTTTCCTAATGATTATGGATTGTGGGATACTTCGGGCAATGTTTCAGAATGGTGCCTGGATGATTTTAACCCAGCTTCAGTACCGACAGTATGGGACTTGAACCCTCAATATATAGATCAACGGACGAACAAAAACAGTAAATCGTTCAACGCTAAAGTGGCACCCAAAAAGGTTATTAGGGGAGGATCATGGAAAGACGTTGCTTTTTATCTGGAAACTGGTACACGGGCGTTCGAATATAAAGATTCTGCCCGCGCCTACATTGGCTTCCGGTGCGCCTTAACACATTTAGGCCGTTCTTCAGGTGGTGAATTTGGGGGCCAGTAATTTTAATTATTTAAAACTCTGAGTATATTTAAAAAATCAATTTTTGGTAAAACTTAAACCTTAACTACAATGGCAAAGAAAAAAGGCGGATTCATGGAACTTGTTTTCAAAAAGATAATGCCCAAAGTTTATGGTATTGGTGCCGCGGTTGTTATCGTGGGTGCCTTGTTTAAAATCCTTCACTGGGCTGGCGCTAATGAAATGCTTATGATAGGGTTGCTAACGGAAGCAGCAATCTTCTTCTTAAGTGCATTTGAACCTCCTCACGCAGAACCGGATTGGTCTAAAGTATATCCGGAACTTTCTGAAGAGTTTGAGGGCCCCGCTGTTCCAACAGCCACCAAAATCAGCAATGCCCCTAAGGGTGATTCTCCGCTTTTGAAAATTGATGAAATGCTTAAAACGGCAAAAGTTGATCAAAACCTTTTGGATAACCTG
>JAYUHI010000575.1:0-6562 GCA_043767095.1 Bacteroidota bacterium | reverse complement strand
ATGCATTCAATTGGAAGCACTCAAAGCCGCCTTCAAGAAAATAGAAGAACTCAAAAAGAGTACTCAACTTGAACTTGACTTTGCGTAAGTCCACTTATATAAATATTTTAGGTGCTCCACTGTTTTGTAAGTATGGCCAAGATTTCACAAAGCACACGAAGAAGCAACGAAGGTCACAAAGTTGGCCTTAGTGTTCGTTGTTGTTCGTTGTGACCTTCGTGACCTTCAGTCTACACTGCAAAATGATGTTGCTTTACCTTTACCATTGATTGAATAAAACCCCAAGGAATTTAAAAAAGAATTATTTCACTTTATCCATGCGCCTGTTACCCTATGGACATCAGTAAGTTGGATGCATTAGGTATCCGTGTCGTAGAATTTAATCGCATCGCCTCTTTGAAAACCTGAATGGTTTTTCCTTTTTTCGGGCAAATTTAAATATACCATGTCCCAACTCGGCTTACCTCACCTCAAAAACATAGCCTCACAAATCAGGCGCGACATTGTGCGGATGGTGCACGCATGCCAAAGCGGGCACCCAGGTGGATCGTTGGGCTGCACCGAATTTTTTGTAGCCCTTTATTTTCAAATTCTGAAGCACGACAAGAATTTTAATATGCAGGGTCACGGAGAGGACCTTTTCTTTCTCTCTAACGGGCACATCAGTCCTGTGTGGTATGCCACCCTTGCCCGCTCCGGATATTTTGATGTGAATGAGTTATCCACATTTCGCAAGATCAACAGCCGGTTGCAGGGCCATCCGGCCACACATGAGCATTTGCCAGGAGTTCGGGTGGCATCTGGATCATTAGGGCAAGGCCTGTCTGTGGCCATTGGAGCAGCACAGGCCAAGAAATTAAATGGTGATGAACATTTTGTTTATGTGCTGATGGGCGATGGTGAGCAACAAGAGGGGCAGATTTGGGAGGCAGCCATGTATGCGGCTCATCATAAGGTTGACAACCTGATCGCCACGATTGACTATAACGGACAGCAGATAGACGGGCCCGTGAATGAGATAATGTCCCTCAAAAACCTGAAAGGCAAGTGGGAAGCCTTTGGCTGGAAAGTAATTGAGTCGAATGGAAATGATTTAGAAGAAGTTATTGAGACATTGGAGAAAGCTAAATCGATGGCTCTTCTCGGCAAGCCGGTTTTGAATCTGATGACAACCGTAATGGGCAATGGCGTTGATTTCATGATGGGTTCGCATAAGTGGCATGGCGTGGCCCCGAATGATGCTGAGTTAGAGAAAGCCTTGGCGCAGTTGGAGGAGACACTTGGGGACTTCGGCCCCCTGACCCCCGAAGGGGGAACACAAAGGACTCCAGGTTCAATGCGTACATTGTCCGAGCCTGATATCGCGGAAAAAATTGAAGTTACTCCCGGGTATCGGGTCGCCAGGAATTCCCCCTTCGGGGGACAGGGGGCCGAAAAAAAAGATACCCGTTCCGGCTTTGGTTCCGGACTGCATGAACTGGGAAAGGCCAATGCGGATGTGGTAGCCTTATGTGCCGACCTCACTGGTTCACTTAAGATGGATGCTTTCAAGAAAGAATTTCCTGAACGGTTTTTCCAGGTGGGCGTTGCAGAAGCCAATATGATGGGTATTGCAGCAGGGCTTTCAATAGGAGGGAAGATTCCATTCACCGGCACGTTCGCTAACTTTTCTACCGGAAGGGTTTATGATCAGATCAGGCAGTCAATCGCATACTCAGGAAAGAATGTAAAAATTTGCGCCTCACATGCCGGCCTTACACTTGGCGAAGATGGAGCAACCCACCAGATTCTGGAAGATGTTGGTATGATGAAGATGCTGCCGGGCATGACGGTTATTGTGCCCTGCGATTATAATCAAACCAAAGCCGCCACAATTGCGCTCGGCCAACATGTAGGCCCTGCCTATTTGCGTTTTGGAAGGCCTGCATGGCCGGTGTTTACAGCAACCGATCAAAAATTCACCATCGGAAAAGCAGATGTAATGGTTGAAGGAAATGATGTGACCATTTTCGCGAATGGCCACATGGTTTGGATTGCATTAGAGGCAGAGGCTAAATTAAATGAGATGGGTATATCTGCCGAAGTCATTAACATCCACACCATTAAACCGCTGGATACAGAAGCTATAATAAACTCCGCGAAGAAAACCCGTTGTGTGGTTACTTGCGAGGAGCATCAAATGAATGGCGGCCTGGGTGACAGTGTAGGGCAGACACTTTCAAGACATCTTCCAACCCCAATTGAAATGGTTGCCGTTCAGGATTCATTTGGGGAAAGCGGCAAGCCTACTGATTTGTTGAAGAAGTATGGACTCACACCTGAGAACATTGTGAAAGCATGTGAGGCGGTGATTAAGAGAAGGGTTTAAAAAATTGGAGATGACAAAAATCAAGGTTGAACTTCCTTGCTCAATAACTTTTTAATCATCGTAGAAAAATACTCTCCATAATAAGGACCAACCCAATTTAATTCTCGTACCTCCGCATTATCAATTGAATCGTAGTGGCCATCGTAGGTAACGTAACCGGTATAGTTTCCATTGAAGCTGGTTATGATCAGGTGTTTGCCTTGTTTCCCTGCAATGGATTCTAAACTATTGCGAACAAATATCTCCCCGGAGAAATCGCATGGCGTTCCAATCATAATGATGTTGCCCAATCTTAAATAAGTCAGTTCACCTTGCAGGTTGGGTAACAAGGAATTAAAAACCCAATTGCGGACTTTCCAGTTTTTGAAGATGCGCAATTGCGATGGGCCGAATTCAATGGGAACATGGGCTGTTGAAATGGACATCGAGTCAACTGATTTATTTTCCCTTCGCACAATAAATTTTTTCACCAGTAATGCACTCTCATTTTCTATTAATTCATAATCCTGCTCGGGAAAACTTTTAAAGCTATGGCTGCCAACCATGCCTGCCATGAACATCCCAAAATCAAATTGCTTTTCTATTTGCTGTATTACCCTGCCTGGATAATCGGCAGAGAGGGAATAATTTTTTTTTCTGATGGAAGTGGCATGCGCGCTGAAAGTAAATAGACAGGCCTTCGTTGAATCCTCCCTTTCAATGATTAAGCCCCGTAGTCTTCCATCTTTCTCTCCTTTGGAGTATGCGATCCGGTTAACCACTAAATCATCGGCATCACTTTCCCAATATTTGACAGTTGATGGAATTAGAGTTTGAGAAATTAAAGTTTGAGTAATTCTTTCGGCAGTTTCTTCAACCCAATCTGAATTATAATCGCCCAAAGCCAGTTGACCACCGAGGCTTTGATCCCAGCCGCCAATCCCATTGTGCGTGTGGGTTGCGCTCAGGTATAGAAATATCTGGGCTTTATGTTCAGCAAGTTTCTCTTCCAATCGTTTCTTTAAAGCCGGGGGAAATAAAAGGAGATCGACATTAATCAACGCTACTGACTTCCCGTTGGCATTGACCATTAGAACCCTCGCATACAGTGAATCGTGAACAGCATCGAAATGATCTCTCATTTTGTATCCGGCCATCGGCATGTTATGGCTCGGGGTGATGTTTACCTTTGCCCATCCTGCATAGATTTTTCCCGTACCTGAATTTCTAAATTCAAGTGTATCAAGTCTTGACATCATCTGGGAAAAGAAAGGTTGATCTTGAAGAGGGGCCCTGTCAATTGGGCTAATGAGCAAGGCCACCAGCGCGGATAAGGCAAAAGAAGAAACCAATAGCCATTTGAGAAACTTTCTTTTTGCCATATATAATTTCCGAAAGATACTTTTTCAGTCCTATGGAGAAGATTGTAGAGTGAATTTTTGGTGAAGCATAATGCAAAACTATCTTTGCAGCCTTATTTTGGACTGGTAGTTCATCACGATCCCGATACTTCGGGACGGGAGGTTAGAATGCCGAATCGTTTGAATTAAGAAAGATTGATAAAACATTGGACTGGTAGTTCAGCTGGTTAGAATGCCTGCCTGTCACGCAGGAGGTCGCGGGTTCGAGTCCCGTCCAGTCCGCTAAAAAGCCTCTAAAGAGGCTTTTTGTTTTTTGAAACTCTCTAAGTTTTTCTCATCGACTTGCTTTTTAGAAGATTCAGCTCTTACTTAGCTAAAATATTTAGCAAGTGCATCTCAACACTTCCATTCGAAAGATCAGAAAGAACCTTGGCCTAACCCAGGAGGAGTTTGCGTCCGAGCTGCAGATCAAACGCTCTTTGCTTGGGGCGTATGAGGAAGGCAGGGCAGAGCCCCGGTTGGAATTGCTGAGCAAAATGGCGCAATTAGGAGGACTGACTTTAGAACGAATTCTTCAGGATGATGTTCCTGTCCATCAGCCAAGTAAACGGCTATCGTTAATGCGAAATGAAGGCTGGCCTTCTGGCAATATTCAACTTGTTCCTGTTAAAGCTGCCGCTGGTTATCTGAAAGGATTCGGAGATCAGGAGCAGATTCGGGAGTTGCCTCAATTTTCCCTTCCCATGTTAGGGAAAGGAAATTTCAGGGCGTTTGAAATTTCAGGGGAAAGCATGCTCCCGTTAGTTTCCGGCACCGTAGTAGTAGGGGAACAGGTAGAAAATTTAACAGGATTAAAAAATGGAAAGACTTATGTGCTGATAACAAAGCGCGATGGGATTGTTTACAAAAGAGTTTTCAACTACATCGGTGAGAATGGAAAACTTTTCCTCGTATCCGATAATTCCAAATACAAACCGTACTCGCTTGAGCCAGGGGAGATCATAGAAGCCTGGGCGGCCAAAGCATATATCAGTATTCAATTTCCAGATCAGGCTGTTAAGTTCGATCCAAATGAAAAGTTATAATCAACTTGTAATCAGCTTTTCCAGTACAATAAACTCTAATTTCAGTTTAGGTATCCCCCAACGCTCATCGGGTAGGTTAAACGGCTTTCTCTCACCCGTTTCGGAATAACCGTGCCTTTTATACCAATCGATTAACTCCGTTCGGTTAGAGATTACGGTCATGTAAATAGCCTTGCAAGCAATAGCTTTCGCTTCGTCTTCAGCCGCCTTCAGTAAGATTTTCCCAATCCCCCTTCCTTGCAAGTTTGGCGCAACGGTTAGCATCCCCAAATAAAGTTTACCGGCATCTCGTCTTAATTCAACACAACCCAAAAGGGTTCCTTGTTCAGTGTATTTCAAGATAGTCGTGTCATTCTTGCTTAGTATCTCCTCCAGTAATTCCGGGCTGGTTCGGCTGCCGTCCAGAAGATCGGCTTCGGTTGTCCAGCCCTGGCGCGAGGAATCCCCCCTGTAGGCAGAGTTCACCAATGTATTTAAACTTTGGGCATCAGAAATTACTGCTTTCGAGATATTGAAAGTCATTGGAAATGTGATTGTTAAAATTAGATTACTAAAGTAGAAATTTTCTTTTGGTCACTGGAATTTTTCATTGGTGAAAGATTTTTTCCCTCACCTCAATTTTATTTGCTTTGCAATCTAATGAACCTGATAAACATGAAGCACCCTGAATCCCTGGAATTGGTCGCAGAATTTCATCGCACATTTAAACATCCAATCCTTGAGAAACCAGCCATTCCCGATGAAGGCCGATGCCGCTTAAGGGTTGCCCTGATCGCAGAAGAATTGAGGGAACTTGAAGAGGGAATTCAACAAAAGGATATTGTGGGCGTGGCAGATGCCTTAAGTGATATTCAGTATGTACTAAGCGGGGCCATTCTTGAGTTTGGCCTGGGCAGGAAGTTTAAAGCGCTATTTGAAGAAGTTCAGCGCTCCAACATGAGCAAGGCATGCGAAAGTGAGGAAGACGCGATTGGAACAATTGAGTACTATAAAAAGAAGGATGGAACTGAATGTTACTATAAGCGGGAAGGTTCTAAGTGGTTGGTTTATAGAAAGTCTGATAATAAAACCATGAAATCAATACGGTACTCCCCTGCAGATTTAACTTCAATTGTGAATGCAGACGATTAAACATAAAACTCAAGCTGAAATACCAACTCCTGGTCTTTGAGTTGAACTGGTTTAACGGCAAGGATGGCCAAATCATTGTAGGCTTTTATGAACTCAGTTCGGCTAACCCGCACTCTGCTTACACCGGGACGAACCCGGTGATACTGCATCCGGCCCGATTTGTTGGCTGTGGCCGAATACATATATTCATATTTAATGGGAATAGGTGTGGGTATGTATTTCATTAGTAACTGCCCGTACGGAAATTTAAATTGCCCCTTACTTCGTGTAAATGTGCACAATACTATTATTAAAAATGTTAAAAAGGAAATTACAGCGTGTAAAAATGCACGTTTAATATACGTACAAGTTTAGATTAATATCAGTAACAGTGAGGCAGAAAGCATATTCAAATTCAATTTCAATTTCACCCCTGAATAGGTCCTGTTTCGCATTGGCATGTTTTTTCTACTGTGAAAAGACATACTTTGGGCTTAGTTTTACGGTTTACAATTTACTTGCTAAATCAATTCTTGAATGCTAACTCAGGCAACCAATTTTCTTGATGCTTTCCACCAGTCAGTATTTATTGGCTCGATGGCCTTTGTTGCGATTGGCCTTATCATATATATATTTTATAACATCCGGGTTAACCTGAT
>JAYUHI010000574.1:0-6566 GCA_043767095.1 Bacteroidota bacterium | reverse complement strand
TCTTTCACCTTTTAGGTTATAGTTTGTTCTCCTCCAAATCTAATACAATCAATGACTTATCTTTACATCCGATAATCTAATGCATAATATGGGTTTATATGTCGAGCTTTGCAATAACATTTAATCTATGACCGAACTACCCTGGTTTGAGAGAAATTTAGTTTTTGGAAAGCCAAAAGAAATGCTGCCATACTTTTTGGAACGGTTGGAGGGGACTATTGCGAGAATAGAATCGAAAGTGAAGGGTGTTTCCGAAGAGGTTCTTTCTTCGCAGGCCAACGGCAAGTGGTCAGTCAAACAGAATATTGGGCACCTGGCCGAAGTGGATGAGATCGCCAATAAAAGAATCAACGAAATGATTGCGGGTATTTCCCCAATGTCACCTGCTGTGTTTGAGACTAAACTCAATTACAATGAAATATCCATTGAACTAGTACTTGAGCACTTCTCTAAAACACGAAAAGAGAACATCATAAAATATTCGAAGCTGTCGGATAGCGAACTTGGTAAATCATCCTTACACCCGCGACTTAAGACTATGATGACCCCGGTTGATTTAGCTTGGTTTGATGCTGAACACGATGATCACCATCTGGTGAAAATCTCGAATTTGATTTCTATGTTTACGAGGAAATAACTGGAACCTTAAAATTGAACGAAATAAACTACTCGCATATGCAAACGGCAGAAACATCGATCAAAGTGAAGCGCATCTCCCACTCCAGAATTAAGGAGGTGGATTTCTCCAATCTTGAATTCGGGAAATACATGGCAGATCACATGACTGTAGCTGATTACGACAATGGCGCGTGGGGAACACCAGAGATTGTTCCCTTTGGAGATTTATTATTGTCGCCAGCCACAATGGCGTTGCATTACGGCCAATCAATTTTTGAAGGAATGAAAGCTTTCCGCATGAAAGACCGTAACCCTTCACCCCTTCGGGGGGCCGGGGGAGCCATCAATATCTTCCGCATGAAGAAACATCATGAGCGGATTCAGAAGACATTGGATCGCATGTGCATGCCGCTTATTCCTGAAGATATGTTTGTACAGTCACTGCATTCGGTGATTGAACTGGATCAGGCATGGGTTCCGAATGGCGAAGGTGAAGCCTTGTATATCCGGCCTTTGGTTTTTGCAACTGAAGCACGAATCCGCGTGAAAGTTTCAGAACAATATAAATTCATTGTCATGAACAGCCCGGTTGGCATATACCTGAGCAAACCATTCAAGTTGAAAGTAGAAGATTATTATGTGCGCACTGCCGAAGGTGGTCCTGGCTTTGCCAAGTGTGCCGGAAATTACGGTGGCGCCTATTATCCGTCACAAATCGCCCGTGAACAAGGTTATGATCAAGTGCTATGGACCGATTCTAAAGAGCACCAATACATTGATGAAGTGGGCATGATGAACGTGATGTTCGTTATCAATGGAGTGTTGGTTACCCCAAAATTAAATACAGCTATTCTCGATGGCGTTACCCGCGATTCCATCCTGACGCTGATCCGCGAAATGGGTGTTCCCGTTGAGGAAAGAAAAATCAGTGTGACTGAAGTGGAAGAAGCGTTCAAAAAGGGAACCATCACCGAAGCGTTTGGTACAGGAACGGCAGCCGTTGTGTCTGCCATTTCAACCATCAACATTTCTGGGATTGATTATACACTGGCGGCTCCAGGCCCGGATAGTTTGCAGTTGAAAGCTAAGAAGAGGCTAAATGAAATCCGGTTAGGGCTGGCGGATGATGTGTATGGGTGGAATTATGTGATAAAAGTTTAAGGCCTCACCCCGGCCTGTCCGGCAGGCAGGCCCACCTTCTCCTTTTGAAGGATAGCATAAATGCGATTTATAAAAAGAATATGAACGAGCACTATTCCAATTTTTTCCTCACCCCCGACCCCTCTCCAAAATGGAGAGGGGTGAAGGACTCCTCATCACTGCAAAATTACAAAAGAGGGCACCCCTCTCCTTCGGAGGGGGGCCGGGGGTGAGGCCATGAAAGAATTCCCTAAAACCGATAAAACTGAAATCACCCGCCTTCCCAAACGTGGCGATTATTCTGTAGAAACAATTTATTCCATCCTTGATGAAGCTTTGTTTTGCACGGTTGCTTACCAGGATAATGGTCAGCCCTTTCAAATCCCAACCGGGTTTTGCAGGATAGGCAACCAACTTTACATTCATGGTTCGGTGGGCAGTCATTACCTTAGAAAGTTGGCGGGAGTGCCGATTCCGGTTTCAATTAGTGCCACATTAATTGATGGATTAGTTTTGGCACGCTCCGCTTTTCATCACTCCGTTAATTACCGTTCTGTTTCCATTTTTTCTACGCCACGGTTGGTGACTGATAAAGGAGAAATGTACAGCGTTCTTGAAGTCTTCACCGAAAAAATGTGTCCCGGCCGTTGGGTGGATGTTCGCAAGCCTACTGATAATGAGTGGAAAGCAACCATGCTTTTGGCCTTCACCATTGAGGAAGCCTCAGCGAAAGTTAGAACCGGTCCGCCAAAAGATGATGATGAAGATTACACACTCGATGTTTGGGCTGGGGTTGTGCCGTTACATCTTGAAAGGAAAAAATCAGAAGCCGATCCCGCATTGAAACCAGGAGTTGGGTTGCCAAATTACCTGACCTAAAATGAAGCGGTTAGTATTTCTAACCCTAAACTTGTTGACGCTTCCACTCCATGCGCAGCAAATAAAAATCACAAACGTTCTATCAAACATCCCTTCCTCCATCCGTGGACTTTCAGTTATTGATGACCATGTAGCCTGGTTCAGTGGAAGCAATGGGTATGCAGGCCGAACTATAGATGGCGGACGCACCTGGAGATTCAATCAGATAAAATCGTTCGAGAAGGTTGATTTTCGTTCTCTCTATGCATTTGATTCGCTTCACGCGATTGTGGCCAATGCAGGATCGCCTGCCAGCATCTTAAAAACTAACGATGGCGGACGAACCTGGCGAGAAGTTTATCACAACAATCATCCGGATATTTTTTTTGATGGAATTGATTTCTGGAACGAACAAACAGGGTTGATTTATGGAGACCCCATTGATGGCCGAATGATGTTGCTCAAAACCACGGATGGTGGAGAAACGTGGAAAGAAATTCCAGGGAACCAACGCCCTCAACTGGAAAAGGGTGAAGCATCATTTGCCGCCAGCGGAACAGGCATTCGTTGCGTTAAAAAAAGCAAGGTGATTATTGCTACTGGCGGACTAATTTCCAGGCTTTGGGTTTCAGAAAATATCGGGATGGACTGGACGCCCATGAAGTGCCCCATCGTTCACGGTAAAAGCAGCACAGGTATTTTCTCAATTGGCACGAACAACGAAACATGGGTAGTGGTTGGTGGTGATTATTCGGCAGACTCGCTGTCCACCCTAAATGCATTTTATTCTTTTGATGAAGGAAAGAGGTGGATTGCTCCTAAAAAATCAACGAGAGGTTACCGCTCCTGTGTCGAGTTTATCTCCGGAAGGAATTGGCTGGCAGTGGGCCAAACCGGCATTGATATTTCGTGGAATAATGGAAAAACATGGCTTCCCTTTTCCGATGAAAAAGGCTTTCACGTTTTGCGAAAGGCAAGACAGGGAAAGATAATTTTGGCTGCCGGGAACAACAAGATCGTGATGATCAATATTGATCCGTAAGGCAAAAACCTAACAGGTTTAGGCATAAAGAAAACTTCATCGATAACCCCAAAGCCTGTAAAGGTTTCTGTCAGCCTGAAAACCGCCTGCAATCTTTCTATTTGTTTTAGCCCTCAATCTTTTTACTTTCCATTTTTTAGTCATACGATGAAGACCCTTTATATTATGCGCCATGCCAAATCCAGTTGGGATGATCCCAGCCTGGATGATTTCAGCCGACCCTTGAATGACCGGGGCGAAAAGGACGCGCCCCGAATGGGCAAGCGGTTGAAAGAACGGGAAATCACGGCCGACCTCATGATAAGTAGTCCCGCTAAGCGGGCATTCAAAACCTGCAAGGAGGTCGCTAAAGTTCTGGGGTATCCGGCAGATAAAATCAAATCTGAAAAGAAATTGTATCATGCTGATGAAGATTCAATATTGTCTATTCTGAAATCCATTAAAGATCCCAATGATGTAGTGATGATCTTCGGGCACAACCCCGGCCTCACCGAGTTTGCCAACTATTTACTAAATGAAACTATCATGAACATTCCCACGGCAGGCGTGGTGGCCGGCAAACTCAATATTGAATCCTGGAAGGACGTCAAGTCCGGATGTGGTGAAATGCTTTTTTTTGATTTTCCGAAGAAGAATAAAATTGAGTAGGAGTTAAGTTTGAGATAACGATTAATCCAAAAACTATGAAGAAATTATTTTGCATGATGTTCATGATTTCCATTTTGAACACCAACGCTCAACAAAACATGGACACCGTAACCATCAGACCGGTGAAGATTAAAGACAACTTGTTTATGCTGAAAGGTTCGGGCGGCAACATGGGTTTGTTGACCGGCCCTGATGGCACACTCCTGGTGGATGATCAGTTTGCGCCACTGTCTGATAAAATCAAAGCAACTGTTCTGAAATTAGCAGGGAGCGCGGGAGCTCCCCCTTCGGGGGCCGGGGGGTCGAGCGCTGGCTTAGTCAAATACTTAATCAATACCCACCTTCATGGCGATCACTCCGGAGGAAATGAAAACTTTAGAAAGGATGGCGTTACCATTTTAGCTCAGGAGAATGTACGAACCCGGATGATGAAAGAATCCATTAACCGGCAAAACGAAACGGTGCCTCCCAGGAATAAAGAAGCCTGGCCATTGGTTACGTTTGATGATAAAATACGATTGCACCTGAATGGCGAGGATATAGAGGTAACTCACTTTAAATTGAAAGCCCACACCGATGGTGATGCCGTGATCCGTTTTGTAAACTCTAATGTGTATCACACGGGAGATTTGTTTGTGCGATACGGGTACCCGTACATTGATGGTAATAGTGGTGGATCTTTCAAAGGCTTCATTGCTACGCTGGATAAAATCATTGAGATGGTAAACGATCAGGCTATAATAATCCCCGGTCATGGTGAGCTGGCAACCCGGGCAGATGTAAAAGCGTTGCGAGATAAGTTGGCTGATATTGGAAATAAAGTTTCGGATGCTTTGAAGAAAGGCAAGAAGCCCGAAGACATTCCTTCCCTCGGAATTACTGATCCCTACGATGCTGAATTGGGGAAAGGGTTTTTAAAAGGAAAAGATTTTGTAACAGTTATCGTGCAAGAGATGAAAGGAAAATAGAGTTCCTTTTTCGCACGGAGGTCACGGAGAAATTCAAACTCTATCCGTGAACTCCGTGTACTCTGTGCGATACATTTCATCCGGCCAACCAGGCTTTATATTTTTCTCTCAGGCAATGCCCGCAAGGCCTGTACCCGTTTTTAACCGCATCTCTTTCCGATTCAAAGAACACGCGGTTTTCTTTTTTCAGCCGTTTGCCTGATAAGCAGGAAAGTAAACCGTAAATTTTAAGTGTTCGGTTTCCAGCATGAGTAATTTTGCCTGAGCAAATTAGTAGTTTGACTGCTTGTGATGTTAATTGACCATGCCGAACCATTAACGATTTTCAATTTTCAATTTTCAACTTATTACTTCAACCTCTTCAAATACTTCAAACTCTGCGGCACCTGCTCCATCACCCGGCTCGATTCATCTTCTATAAAAAAATACTTCACGCCTTTGGCATTCTTCATAATCTCGGCAATGCCAACATCGCCAGTGCCAAGCACTACGTTGGTTTCTACATCCGCATGACCATCAAGGCTGTTGGGTGTGCCTGGCTTGCGGTCTTTCAAGTGCATCATCAAAAAACGGTTTGGATATTTTTTTAGCAAAGCCACGGGGTCTTGCCCCGGATGCTTCACCCAAAACACATCCATTTCAAAATTCACATATTTTGGGTCAAGGCTGTTGACCATGAAATCGAATAGCGTGGCGTTTTCATATTTATCGAATTCAAACCCATGCATATGATAGCATAAAGAAATTCCGTTGGCAGCCAATACCTTCCCTGCATTTTCAAAAACCCTGATCGCATTCTTCGTTTCATCCAACGTAAGTTGTACCCCTTTATGCGGAATCCAGGAACACATTACGTAGCTTACTCCAAACGCTTTAGCTTTCTCAACTACTTTAGCAGGATCTTTTTCCAGTTCAGCAAAGTCAGCGCCTATGCTCACGATTTTTAATCCTATTTTCTTGCAAAGTGCATTGAACTCTTCTTTCGTCATTCCGTATGTGTCATCACCCTCCAGGTTGGTTATGCCCCACGCTTTTATCTGTTTCAGCGTGGCTTCCACGTTTCCAGGAATTTGTTTGCGGACACTATACAACTGAAGCCCGATTTCCTGAGCTGTGGCAGAAATAAAAATTGCAAGCAATAGCGTGATTAAGATTTTTTTCATGGTGGTGGTTTCTAATGGTTAACAGTTAATGGTTAATGATTAATCAAAAATCGTAAATAGAAATGGTCTATTAACTAGGTCGAGTAGGCAAAGGCATTTCAGCCTAAGCCTCTCACAGAACCGTACTTG
>JAYUHI010000573.1:0-2782 GCA_043767095.1 Bacteroidota bacterium | reverse complement strand
TTTGGTATTGTTATAATGCTGGGCCGAGTCGTATGGCACTGGAACGGTGGTTCCGGGTTTAGTTTGGGCAAAGAGACAATGCGCCCAAACAATTAAAGTGAAGCAGATAAAGATTTTTCTTGTCAGTACCATGATTATCCTGATTCAGGAATTACTTGATTTCAAGATTTATTATTGTGGTCTCTTTTAAATTCAAATTAAATGATTTTTGATCAATACTAATATATCACCAAAGACTATTAATCCTTCTAATCCTAACCTGGACAAGCCAGAACCAAAATGATGAAATAACGCAACTTCAAAAATCGAAAATCAACATTCATCATTCGAAATTCCCCGCCTGTCCGGCAGGCAGGAAATTTGAATGTAGAATGATTATTAACGAATTAAGAATGTTGTTAGATACTAACTTCATGGTTATTGTCCTGAAAGAACAAAAGCCCCCCAATAATAGGGTTGTGGGTATTTTGATTTCAAATCGAGCTGGGCCTGGCGGAAGGCCGCGAATTTATCGCCTACCTTAAGCCAGAGCGAATAAAAATTCGTCATGAGTTCCTGTGTCGCTGCATCATCTACCTGCCACAAACTCATGAGCACCGCTTTGGCCCCGGCCACGCTGAAGGCACGCTGTAATCCATAAACACCTTCGCCATTGCGCACTGTTCCAAGTCCGGTTTCGCAAGCGGAGAGAGCGACCAGTTCAGTTTGATCGAGGGATAAATTCATCGCTTCATAAGCGGTAAGGATTCCATCTTCAACTTGCCCGGCCCCCCGCGATGAACTGGCGCCCGCTAACAACAACCCGGAGCGGAACAAAGGATTCTTAACAATGGCCGATGTTTCATCCTGATCTAACGCATCGTCAACATCCAGATCGCTTAGAAAGAAACCATGAGTGGCCACGTGCAGCACTCCGGGTGAATCAAGGGTTTTGAAATGCTCTTCCGTGGCTTCGGATTTGGTGAATGAACTTACCGTCCAGTTGGCATTTGTTAGAATTTGTTTTATCAATTGCGCTTCGGTTTCAGTGGCTGGGAGCGCTGGAATTTCACCACTGCCGAATCCGTAGAATTGCGACAACGCTCTGTTCTTTCCATTAGCTCCGTCTGTTTGTGAAAGATTATAATCCGGGAAACCGAAAATGCGACCCGCTTTTTTAAGCGTTCCTTCTATTTGTTTTTTCTCCGCTAACTCACGCGTGTTACTGATGATCTTTACCGTTTTAGATTCGAGCACCCATTGCTGATTGGCTGGATTGAATATGGTATTGGGATTGATTTTATTGAATACTCCATCGCAACTTATATACACCGTTTTGGACGTGTTCAACTTTTCAGCAATAGGTTGCCAGAATATTTGATGCGACAGTTCATCCATTTGCAGGTGCTTAATGTGATTCCGGTGATAGCGGAAAAACCGGCCTTCCAGTTTCAACCCATATTGCCACACCACCATGGCAGGCGTGGGGTTATCGGCTGTGAGTACAAGCCCAACGTACATCACGGAATCAGTAATGAATTTCTTTTTGATGCGGATAATCTCCACAGCGGCTTCATTAGCTTTTAAAGCCTGGTGAACATCTTTCCAGGTAAAGTCTTCTTTTTCAAAAGTATTTGAAAACAAGGCAGACTTGCCTGAAAGTTTTTTCTCAATCTCGTTGGTGGATTCTTCCAGGCGGGTCAGATCAACCGGTTGAAGTTTTCGTTCATCAGCCGAAAGGCTAACCAGTTTTACAATGGTTTCCTTGTTCGATAGCCATTGGCTGTACAGGTCTTTGAGTTCCTGGTTATCGCCATTCAGAATACGCATGCGAACCTTGTTGGACGCATTCAGCAAAATGGCTTTAGTGCTTAACTGAATATCATAGAGCGCACCGATCATTTCTGGCGAGGATTCCGGTTTCTTGAAAATCATATCCACACAAAAATCCTGGTAGGCATCGAAGGCCGGTTTGATTTTGTTATAAAAAGCGCTCTTCTCTTTTTCACTGAGGGCCGGGAAGAAGTCTTTAATCTGTTTTTTATAATTCAATATTACCGGCTCATAAAATGATTTGGCTAAATCCAGTTTGCCTGTAGCTTGATAAAGCGCTGCCATGCCGTAAAGGGAGCGCGCATAATCGGGGTGCGACTCGCCCAGCACCTGTTTGCGAATTTCTATGCTTTCCTTCCAAAATCTTTCAGCTTTGTCAAAGTTGTTGTTGTCCTGGTGAATGGCCGCCAGATTGCTGACGGCTGTGGCATAAGAGGCTGTATTTTTTCCTGTTGACTTTTCTATCGTGCGAAGAACGGTTTCCAGCAAGGGCAGTGCTTCTTTTTGTTTCCCTGTTTTTTGGTAGAATGTGGCTAAGTTTTGAAGGGTTGTGGCAAAGTGCGGGTGTGATTCACCAATAGTTTTACGATCAATTTCCATGGCCTCCTGAAAAAGCGGGGCAGCTTTATCATACTTCTCCTCCAGTTGATACAAGGTGGCCAGGTTTTGCAGAACGGTTGAATACTCCCTGTTTCCTTTGCCATAATTCAGTTCATAGATGCGCAAAGAGTTTTGAAACATGGGTTCAGCAGCGGGAAAATTTCCCATGGTTTGAAGCAACAAACCGAGTGCATTTTGGGCTTGTCCATACAACACACTGTTGGGCCCTTTGAGTTTTAGAATCGATTCGTTGGCATGGCGGTAGGCTGACTCAGAACGAGTGTATTCACCAACGGTTTGAAAATATTTGCCAAGGCTCAAACTGATTAGTCCATATTCGATGGATTCCACTCCAATTTTTTCTATGATA
>JAYUHI010000572.1:0-6588 GCA_043767095.1 Bacteroidota bacterium | reverse complement strand
TTCTCTCAGATAACGTCTTAACAAGGGCTCTGCTTCATCGTAGTGCTTTCTTTCCAGCTTCTTGTAGAGATCGGAATAGGAAACCTGAGCCAGGCTCTCATGAAATGAAGCCGCTAAAAAGCCAATCACTATGAATGCATTTTTCATTGGCTGTTAATTTTCTTCCCAAATTTAGGAAATAGGATTGTCAAGCGATGAAACGTGCATTTTCGATCAGTTTTCTGTTTTATTTCGGACGATGATTGCGCGAATAGTGTAGTAAAATAAAAATTTGAGACCTTTTTTATCGGCTGGAGTTTTGATTATCAGAATAAAAATTAATCCATGAAAACACTAATTGCTGCATTGCTTTGGTTCATCTTATTCACCCTTTGCTGGCCGTTGGCTATTCTACTGATTTTTCTGTTGCCTTTAATCTGGCTCATACTTCTCCCTTTTCGGTTGATTGGCTTTACGATAGAAGTGATTTTTAAATTTATTGGGGCGGTGCTGATGCTTCCGTTTAAAATTGTAAAGGCTTATAGGCTTTAATAAGTCGTGCCACCGGCTCTAAGCGGTGATACGACTGTGAGTTTATCGCCAATCGCCAATCAAAACCATAGCGGCCCAATAATACGGATGGTTGAATTTTGGATTGTTGGATAGATTGCTCTGGGCCGCCCGCATGGCGTCAACAGCGTCCATCGTTTTAATGTTTTTGTAGAATTCATTCATCAGGATGGCTGTCGCTTCATCATCCACCTTCCAAAGCGAAGCCACCACCGACTTCACCCCGTTTTGGAGGAAGCCGCTGGCCGGGCTCACGGGCGAACTTTCATCGGAACCTTTAGTCACCGCGGTTTGGCAGGCCGAAAGCACCACAATGTTTAAATGGCTCATCACTTCCATGCCCCAAAGTTCTTCGAGCGTGAGCATGCCGTCTTCGTTCTTGCCTTTATTTCCGGCCATGGTTAGATACGATTTACTAAAATCTTCATAATCTAAGTTGCCGTGTGTGGCGAAGTGCATCACATTGTATTCTTCGGAAGCGAACTTAGCCTTGTCTTCCGAGGCTTCTCCTTGCACGTAAACCATTGTGTTGGGAAAAATCTTTTTAATGTCGTTCACCTCTTTCTCCGTGGCCGGAAGTGTTTTGTCAGGGTTTCCAAACGCGAGTATGTGCAATGTTTTATCTCCTGCCACTACGGTGCGCAACAGCATATCGGTGGAGTTGGTGTAGAACATGGAGAACTGGTTGATGAGCATGCTGAATTTATTGTTCTTCAAAGTTTTGCCCAGCATTTGAAAAGGAATGTAATTCAGCTCTCCTGTGGGGATAATTCCCAGTCGAGCCTTTCCGGAAATCAATCCACTGATGGGGGAAATAAGATAATTGTAAGCCTCTTCAAAAGGCTTCAGCATTTGATCCGTTTGTTTTACCTCACTCACTGTTTCTTTTCGTTCGGCCTCTTGTGTTTTTAAATCTATCGTGCCAAAAGTTCCGAGATGGCTTTTGGTAATGTTGCCCATGGCATTCACATCGCGGTGAATTTTTTCTTTAGTTACCGAAACAATGCGGGCCACCACGGTGTCGGAAGTTGCCACGAAAATATAAAGCTGCTTCTCGCCCACTAAGTAAGACACCAGTGCCATGTCTTTGGGTATTTGTTTTTTCTTTCCCTTTAACTGCGAGGGCTGCACGGTGTTGCTGAAATACTTGGACAGTTCGGGCTGCACATTTATCGTTTGGTTCACAAACTTGAGGTAGTCGCCCTCGGCAATATTTCGCGTGGCCTCCAGGTTTTTAATCTGTGCCGTATTGGTGTTTTTGGCTTGCTTGGAGGCAGCGATTTGCTTTTCCATCGCATCGAGTTTCATCTTCAGTTCTTTTTCGCGGGTCAATGCTTTGTTCTTTTCGTCATCTTCAAAGGTCACATCCATCGAACGCATTTTGTCGCGCGTATTGTTTTCATTAATCTTTTGCAGCCACGCCATTGCTTCTTCGGTTTCACCCAGTTCCAGTAAAACTGAAATCAATTCTTCATAAGCTTCCAGGATCCATTTATCGGACGAGAACAATTTTTGCGCTTCTTCACCGCCCACTATTTTGCCGCGCAGTTTGTCAATCACGCCAACCGATTTCAACAGATAATTTTTAGACTCTTTCAAATTGTTCGACTTGCGGTAGTAACCGCCCATGCGGAAATAGGCCTCCCAAAGAGTGGCCTCTTTTTCAAATTTTTCAGCTAGTGAAATTGCTTCCGTCAGTTCGGCTTTGCCTTTTTCCAATTCACCTTTACTCAAATACAATTGCCCAAGCAGGGTAGCGTTTTCTGTGCGAGTAAGCATCAGGTTTTGATTGATTAAAAAAGTTCTGGCCTCCAACAAATACTTTTCGGCTTCGTCATATTTTTTGGTTTCGATTTTCAGTTTACCAATGGAATTCATAATACTTGATCCCACCCGGGCAGCATTAATCCGTTTGCTAGTTTCGAGCGCTCTCACAAACCACTTTTCAGCTTCTTCATAGTTGGTCATGTAGCTGTAGGTTTCCCCAACGGACGTCAATAATTTACATAGGTTGGTGTTTTGGTCTTTATTATCTTCAATTAATTTGAGTGACTGTTTAAAATATTCGAGAGCCTTTGGATAATCGCCTTGGGTAAAATATACACCGCCAATATTGGCAAGGGGCGCCAGGCGGGAGTATTGTGAGTTAAGTGCATTATACAGACTATCGGATTTGGCTTCATAACTCATGGCCCTGCCATAATCGTTCAGATCTTTGTAAATATTGCCATACGATATATAAAGGCCGGCCAAACCCCATTGGTTGCTCAGGCGTTCATATATTTCTTTTGACTTATCCAGTTCGGCAAGGGCTTGGTCATTCTGTCCTAAGTCTGAATAAATGTCGCTTTGCTCGCCATAATAATTGGCCAAGGTTAGTGGGCCTGTAGCGGAGTCCAGCAAAACCTTGGCCTCGGCCATATATTGTTGTGATTTTATCAAATCACCGTAGTCATACCGGTATTCCGTTGAATAAGCTATGTAATTATTTAATAGGGAGACTTTGTCGTCAAGTTCTTTGTAAAGTTGAATGGAACTTTCCATGTGTTGATGGGCCATATCGGGTTTTCCTATTTCGCGGAATAGGGTGTAAAGCCTGCCGTGGCACAAAGCAATCATGGAGTTGAGTTTTAGTTCAACCGCCAAGCCGAGCGCTTCGTTCAACGATTTTTCTGCCCCCGGCCTGTCTGTATCAACGCCCAACATTCCTTCGAAGGCCAGCGAGTAAATCAAATTTGTCTTTTCCTTCAGCTTGCGTTGCAGCACGATTGCCTTTTGATAATTTTCTTTAGCGCGGTCGGGCTTTTTGGAATAATACAGATTGCCAAAGTTGTAATAGGCATTGGCCACATTAGAGGAATCTTTTTTGGCCATCGCCAGCACGAGTGCCTTGTTATAGTAGTCTTCTGCCTTTGCGGTTTCTTCCGATGCTTCATACGAATTCCCCAAAGAAAAATAGGCGGGCAGAAGTTTGACAGTATCTTTTAAAACCTCCAGAATTTTCAGAGCGTTAAACCGTGCCTCCGATTCTTTTGTCGGGTTTTTTGTCTTGTTATAAAGCGTGGCGAGGTTGGTCCATGAACCGGCCACTTGTGGTAAGTATTTTCCTTTAGTGGCAATCTCTATGGCTTTGTTATGATTTTCGATGGCCTTATCGAAATCGAGCAGGCCCCAATATGTTTGGCCCACATTCGATCGCATAACACTCGCATTGGCGGTATCCCCGGCTTCGAGATACATGTTATAGGCCGTTTCCCAAATGGGAATGGCTTCGGCTGGTTTTAATTGATAGGTATATTTATTGTAAGCTATGCTCCACAACGCACTGCCCACTTTCTTTTTATCGCCCAGTTTATCGCCCATCGCGCGCGACTGGTAATAATATTTTTCTGCCTCGATATATTTTTTTGCATCATCAGCAGATTTTCCGGCATCTTCGAATAATGAGTATGCCTTTTCATAATTGGCTAACAACTCATAGCCCTCGGCTGCCTGCAACCTCACCTTCAATGCCTGCGAGTGGTGGCCAAAATGATTGTAATGCTTCCCCACATTCTCAAGTGCCTGGTAATAATTTTCAACCAATTCCGGGTTGGATTTCATTGGGCTGACCAGCGTAATCACTTCGCTTGCGATTTTATAACAATTGACCGAGTCTTTGGCATCGCGAAAGTTGATGGCCACGTTGTTCATCACGAGAACATAGTTGGAATAGTCTGAAAGTTTTTTATACAGGGCTGCTGATTTGTGGTAATACTCATTGCTTTCTTTAAGCTTGCCCGGCATAAGAGAAACGGTGTAACCATAATCAAAATTTATCGAGGCCAACGTAGCTTCATCTTTTTTGCCAACTAGGGCTATCCGTTGCAAATGTTTTTTGGCCGCAGCGTCATGACGTTTAAGTTCGTTCAACAGGTCAGCCAGGTTCCCCATACATTTCATTTGACTGGTTTTGTCGGGGACTTTGCCAAAGGCAACATCCGCTTTTTCATAATTTTTTATGGCATCCTCGGGCCCGTCATACTTTTTCAGGGCAACAAGAATTTTGGCCTTTTGCTGATAGGCATCGGCAATACGTGCCCATACCTCACTTTTTTGCCCCTTACTAAGCGCCACTTCAACATGGTAAAATGCGCTGTCATACTTACCCATCTCACGATACATACGCGCAATACTGTTTTCCATATAGGAAACGGCAAAATGTCTTTCCATTTGCTGGTAAAGCCCTGACGCCCTTTTATAGTAGGTAATGGCTGTGGCCTGAGCATTTGGCAGCGATGTGTATTCCAGTTCATAGCCGAGGCCATTAAGTGCCTTTGCATACTCACTGGTATCGTTTTTCATCAAGTAGATTTGGCTCATCAGGGTATAGGCATTGGCTGCCTGGTCATGTTTTTTTTGATTATCGTATCGGCTTATCAGGGTATCAAGTGCCTCCAATGTTTTATCAAAACACTCCCCCGCCTTCTCAGAATTTTTTTGACTGTGATAGAGCATACCGGCCTCGATGGTTTCATGGGCTATTCCTTTATAGTCTTTAAAAAGTTTGTAGGAGTGATAAAATCTATCATGGGAAGAGATGATAGCGGTCGTGTCCTGAGAGGCGTTGGCAAACTTCACCGCCTCCCTGTGCTGGTGGTAACTCCTGGTGCTATCTCCAACATCGCGGTAGTTGAATGCTATGTTGGACAGCAGGGTTGTTGCATTGGTAGCGGAGTGGTCTTTATAATAGTCGAATGCCTTTCGGAAGTAGGCACAGGATTCTTCCACACGGCCATTTTTTACGCCAATGGCAATGGCTGTATTCCAATAGGCATCGGCCAATTGTTCACCGGTGGCAAATCCCTGGTAAAGTATTAGCGCTTCTTCCGAAGCCTGTGTTGCCTCATCCGTTTTTTCGAGCGCGGCAGCCAATGTGGCTATCTCATCTTTTACTGGCGCCAGTTTTTCGTTCAGCCCCAGGTTGGAATAAAGCTTTTCCAACTGGCGGGCGGTCTCTAAGGCTTGGCCTGTTGCTGCCATCGCCTGTTCGTTCATGTCAAGTTTCTTATAATTGTCGATTAATCTTTTGTGCCTGGCCAATGTTTCGATGAGCTTGTCCTCCTCAGAGGATTGAACTCCATTGGCTTTTCCGAGGGTGGTCAATGAAGCAATTTCATCTTTCACAGCAGTCAACTTATCGGCAAGGCCAAGTGTGCTGTAGAGTTTTTCTAATTTGCGGGCGGTTTCCAGTGCCTGTTCATTATTCTCCAGGGCTTTGTAGGTATCCAAAATATTGGTCAGCGCATCGGCTTCTGCTTCCATGTTCAGGTTCGCTTTGGCATAAGCCTCGGCTCGTTGACCCACTTCCAATGCGCTCTTGAAATCTTTTAGGGTCCGGTAGTTAATGGCTTGGTTGCACAGCACAGTTACTGCATTGTTTACATTTTTTACGGAATCAAAAACCTGGTAAGCCTTTTCATAAAATTCGATGGCGGAAAATGTTTGCTCCAATTTTTCTCCGTAAGCATAGCCCAGGCTCCAAAAAGCAATTCCCCGATCGCTCATCAGGTTGAGTTTTTTGTAAATGCCGGCCAGTTCTTCGTAAGCTGAAACATAACGCTGATGTTGCCCTAGGTCACTGGCGCACTTGGCCAGTCCTTCCAGTTGAATGCGGAGGAGGGAATAATTGTAGAGGCTTGGATCTTTGGCAATGATTTGTTTCCAAAGTCCAACCGTCTCCGAAAACAGTGTGCTTGATTTTTCTAATTCGCCCAGTTGTTTAACGCACTCGGCCTGCCTGCTCATGGCACGAGCGTATTGAATTGGGTTGGTGGATTGATAAGCCTTGGCGGACAATTCAAATTGGTGAAGCGCCTCCTGATACTTTTCAGCTATGTCTAATGCAGAGCCGCATGAAAAATAAACGAAGCCCAAATCATCGCCCATCAGTACATCGGGAGCAAGCCTTGAAATGGCTTTCATGGTGTTGACGTAGGCTTCCAATGGTCCGGCCCCATTGTAAATAACATTCGCACCGTTGGTAAGATTGAGGAGGAA
>JAYUHI010000571.1:0-2795 GCA_043767095.1 Bacteroidota bacterium | reverse complement strand
TAGGTATGGTGCTTCAGGTTATTTATAACTACCTCGTGTCTAAAATTGACAGCTTGGTTAACTCCATGGAGGATGCTTCCATTTCCCTTGTTGATATTTTGGTAAAGCATAAACTGGCTAAATAATATAATATGAATCAGCTCTGTATTGAAAAAGAGGTAAGTGAGTTTGGGTGCAGCCTGATTTCCTGGGGGTTGTACTTTGGTTACTTCCTGTTTGGGGTGGCCATCATTGCTGCCGTAGTACTTCCCTTAATGAATGCTGTTAAAAATCCTAAGGTCATAGCAAAAGCAGGTATTGGTGTGGGGCTGTTGGTGGGCGTCTTTATTATTGCCTTTGCTATTTCGAGCGATGAAGTATCTCAAATTGGAAAGGTTCAAGACGTAAGCGCCACGAGTTCTAAAATGATTGGAGCCGGCCTGCTCATGTTTTATTTCACGCTGCTTGGTGCGGTCATTGGTTTGTTGTATTCTGAAGTAAGCAAAGCTTTTAAGTAATGGCCCGGTCAACCCCAGAAATACCGAATGCATCCATGGCCGACATCGCTTTTTTGTTGCTGACCTTCTTTTTGGTCACCACAACTATCGCGAACGACCGTGGCCTAAGCCTAATTTTACCTCCGCCCCCTGAGGCTCAGTTAGAAGAGGAAATTAAAATCCAGGAACACAACATGTTTAAGATTCAGATTAACTCCTCCGATGCCTTGCTGGTGGAGGGCGAACCGATGAGTGATATTTCCGGATTGAAAGAAATGATTAAAACGTTTGTGATGAACAATGGCGCAGACCCCCTGAGTTCAGATAGCCCGGTTAAGGCGGTAGTTTCTTTTAAAACAGACCGTGGCACTACGCACAAAAGGTTTGTTGAAATACTGGATATTATTCAGGCATCATACTATGACATTTATGCCCAACGCGCTGGTGTAACCAACGCCAGGTGGAGAGAGTTGTCTAACGAATTGAGCAATCCGGAGAATTCACGCTTGTATGATATGGGCCGTGGAAAAAAACCGGATGGAACCATGGAGATTCCCATGAATATTTCCATTGCCGAGCCAACAAAGGTTGGTGGTTAATATTTAAATCAATAGAGTATGTCTAAATTTAAAAAGAAGGCCAACGTAAAGCAGGAGATACCAACATCGTCCATGCCCGATGTGGTGTTCATGTTGTTGTTTTTCTTCATGGTAACAACCGAGTTACGCAAAACTTCCATTGACGTAATGCAGCGAATACCCGAAGCCACTCAATTGAAGAAACTCCAACGGAAGTCGTTGATTGCCGATCTTTATATTGGTGAACCCAAGAAACGGGATCAGGGCTTGGATGCTAAAATTCAGGTGAATGATGTATTTATCACCACTAAAGATATTATCATCTGGGCCAGCCGCACCAGGGACGGCATTCCTGAAAATGAACGCGACCAATTCACCGTTTCCTTTAAGGTGGATTCTGAGGCTAAGCGGGGCATAATTGCCGATGTGGAGACGGAACTAAGAAAGGCCAATGCCCGGAAAATCCTCTATTCAACCATGATGAAAAAAGTGGAACCAGAGTAGATTGAATTAAGTAAGATTTACATTTGATGGCTCCGGTTTCGGGGCCATATTTGTTTATGGAGGGCCAACTTAACGATCCTAAGATTATCCGCGCCTGGACGATGTACGATTGGTCTATCTCAGTTTATAACTTAGTTATCACCACTACTTTTTTCCCCATCTATTTTCTGAGTGTCACCAAATCCTTTTATGGGGAGGATACCGTTCCCCTCTTCGGACGTGTATTTAAAAACAGTGCCCTGTATAACTACTCCATTTCCGTTGCCTACTTGTTGATAGCGGTAATGTTGCCCATCCTGTCTTCCATAGCCGATTCATCGGGCAAAAAGAAATCGTTCATGAAATATTTTTGCTACCAGGGCGGGTTGGCTTGTATTGGCATGTTTTGGTTTAACGGGCAGAATGTTTGGTGGGGAGTTTTATGTTTAATGCTCGCTGCCATTGGGTATGTGGGCAGCCTGGTATTTTACAACTCCTATCTCCCTGAGATTTGCACAGAAGATCAAATGGACAAGGTAAGTGCCCGCGGCTTTTCGATGGGATATATCGGGAGTGTAATCCTTCAAATGATAGGTTTTGCCCTGGTGATTTACTTTACCGGCAAAGGTGATAACACATCGGGCCCTTTAGTCACTTTTGTTCTGACGGGGTTATGGTGGATGGGCTTCGCGCAAATCCCTTTTGCTTTGCTCAAAGACAGGAAAGCAAATCATAATAAACGGGGCAATTACGTATCGAAGGGGTTTAAAGAACTTCGGAAAGTTTGGCTCCAGATAAAAGAGCTTACCATTTTAAGATGGTTTTTATCCGCTTTTTTCTTCTACAGCATGGGCGTTCAAACCATAATGTTAGCAGCCACTATGTTTGGTTCCAGGGTGCTTCGGCTTCCCAACGCCAAACTGATTGTTACCGTAGTGATCATTCAGTTGGTTGGCATTTTAGGAGCGGTGCTGATGTCCAGGTTATCGGGCAAGTTTGGTAATTTAAAAGTGCTGTCGGGTGTGGTGATTGTATGGATTTTGATTTGTGTTTCCACGTATGAAGTGGCGAACCTGAAAGAAGCTGGACATAACATTGAGTTTTATTTTTACGGATTGGCCGCCAGCGTGGGCCTGGTCATGGGAGGTATTCAAGCCCTCAGCAGGAGCACATATGGTAAACTTATGCCCGAAACAAAAGACACCGCCTCCTTCTTCAGTTTTTATGATGTTACGGAAAAAGTGGCTATCGTAATTGG
>JAYUHI010000570.1:0-15720 GCA_043767095.1 Bacteroidota bacterium | reverse complement strand
ACCTTTTTCTTATCACCTTCCAGCTTTCGTTTCACTTTCTTAATATCCTCTGAACGGGGCAAAAGTTCGGGCTTTACACCTCGCTTAATCAGGATATTGCGAACAGCCAGGTTATTATCAACATGTTCTTTTGAGATGGCATTTTCACCTTTCAGGTCTTTCTCTGTTACGTTGTGACTGGTTATTTCCGTAGCAAAGTCTTTTGCCTTTATGGTTAGCGTTGGCAGAAAATCAGCCAATGGCCTCTTATCAGGTACTATAAGCTTATGCTTCATCTCAATTGTGCTGAAGCCACCAAACAAAGCCTGATCACCTTTGCTTCGGATGATGGCAAAGCCCTTGTCGTCCACACCACGTTCGTAAATAATGCCTGAGAGTTTCTTTTCTGATTTTGATAATTTCTCCCTTGCCGTTACCCTGGCAACATCTAAAAGGCGTTGCTCAATAATTTCCTGCTTACGCGTTTGAACGGCAAAGTATGTCTGAGCAAAAGCAATTTCTGGTTTTGCTGGATCTCCATTTTGGGCAATTAAATAACAAGCATACCTTGATAGAGCGATATCATTAATTTGCCTTGTTGAACCACTGCCTAACTCCACCATTTTCCCGGTATCGGCAAAATGGTCTAAAATAATTGCTCCCCCATTTTCGCAAGCTTTCTTTGCCTTATCAATTACCTTGAAAAAGTTGTCCCATTTAGAATACCCCAAAACACTTTGCAGCTCCCGTGCGCTCCAGCACTCAATTCCATTGTACTCATAACACGCATTTTCAAACTGTGAAAAGAGTTGTTGAATTTGTTCTTTCTTCATATCGCGAATTTTAAAATATTTGGATTTTCTCACACTCCCAAATCCCCGCCATCGGAAATATCAATCAGCAGTAATTTTACTTCTTCCGCTTTGGCGTGCTCGCCCATTTTCTCGAAGGACATCACTAAGTTCCGTAACGACCTTCGCACAATTTCAATATTGGTGCAGGGTTCAAAGAAGCTGGGCTGTGGTGCGAGGTGAAGTTCTTTGATGTAGTTTTCAATATCCTGCCTGGAAAAAATCAATCCTTTATTAAACGGGTTGATGTACAGTTGCTGCCCCTCATCTTTATAGGTCAGCACAAAAAGATTCGGAAGGTTAACTCCCTCAATTGGCATTTTTAATTTCTGCGCCACCAGCATATAAATTATACTCAACGTAATCGGGTTGCCCCTGCGGGTTTCCAGCACCACATTAATCATGGAGTTGCCGGGCGAATGAAAATTTTTGGTGTTCGCCCCGAATTTCAATTTGTTAAATAAAACGTTGTTAATGATTTTTATCCGGTCTAACGGCAGCAGGTCGTTTCGAAATTCCAGCCACGTTTCATAATAGATTTGCTCCAGGTCCTGTTTCAGTTTACTGAGTTCAAGGTCGGGGTATTGAAAGGTGGCGATGATCCACATGCCCGTGAGCAAGTCGTGTTCGGGGCCAGTGTACCATTGCTTCAACCGACCCGCCAGCAAATCATATTGAAGCTTGTGGATCATGTCTTCAATCCGGTTTTGCACGGTCGGGTTCAAATTGTTCTCCCACTCATGCTCCAGGAAGGGAATGGCCTCACTGCCCAGCGAAAGCAATTTCTCTTCTACATGCGAAGAAATATGTTTATCCTCGTCATCGAGAAGAGATATCAGCGCCTTGATTTCGTTTTCCGTCACTCAGATTCAAAATTTGAGGATTCAAAATTAGAATGAATTCACGTCTGTATCACCCCCACATTAAACTTCTCCACCGGAGCATGGTTAGCCGCTTCTATGCCGGTTGAAATCCATTGCCTGGTATCGAGTGGATTGATCACACCATCTACCCATAACCGGGATGCCGCATAATACGGACTCAACTGATCATTATACCGATCGGTGATCTCTTTCAGTAATTTATTTTCTTCTTCGCTCGTGATTTCTTTTCCCTGCGATTTCAATGAACTTACTTTTATCTGTAACAAGGTTTTTGCTGCCGAGGCTCCGCTCATCACAGCAATTTGTGCCGTAGGCCAGGCCACAATCAACCGGGGGTCATATGCTTTCCCGCACATGGCGTAATTGCCTGCCCCATATGAGTTGCCGATGATGATCGTGAATTTTGGAACAGTAGAGTTAGCCATCGCATTCACCATCTTGGCTCCATCTTTAATGATGCCTCCATGCTCGGCCCGGCTGCCCACCATGAAGCCACTCACATCCTGAATAAAAACCAAAGGCACTTTGCGTTGGTTGCAGTTCATGATGAAGCGGGCTGCCTTATCCGCGGAGTCTGAATAAATCACTCCCCCCATCTGCATCTCCCCTTTTTTTGTTTTCACCACTTTGCGCTGATTGGCAATGACGCCTACCGCCCACCCATCGATGCGGGCGTATCCACACACTAAAGTTTTTCCATAAAGGGCTTTGTATTCATCTAATTCTGAATTATCAACCAATCTTTTAATAATCTCGTGCATGTCGTAAGGCTTCGTTCTGTCCATCGGAAGGATTTCAAAAATTTCTTCAGGCTTTTCTTTTGGAGGGGACGAGGCAATGCGGCTGAACCCGGCTGCCTCGCTTTTCGCGATCTTATCGAAAATGTTCCTGATGTGATCCAGGCAAGCCTGGTCATTCGGAAATTTATTATCCGTCACACCCGAAATCTCGCAATGCGATGTGGCGCCACCGAGGGTTTCATTGTCAATGTCTTCGCCCACCGCAGCCTTAACTAAGTAGGAACCAGCCAGAAAAATAGAACCGGTTTTATCAACTATCATGGCCTCATCGCTCATGATGGGCAGATACGCTCCGCCCGCCACGCAACTGCCCATGATGGCAGCAATCTGAACGATGCCCATGCTCGACATTTTCGCATTGTTCCTGAACTGCCTGCCAAAATGTTCTTTGTCGGGGAAGATTTCGTCTTGCATAGGAAGGAATACGCCAGCGCTGTCAACCAAATAGATAATCGGCAACCGGTTTTCCATGGCCACCTCTTGGGCTCGCAGGTTTTTCTTGGCCGTGATGGGGAACCAGGCGCCCGCTTTGGTGGTGGCATCGTTAGCGACAATAACACACAAGCGATTTTTTACTCGGCCAATGCCAGTTACTACACCAGCAGAAGGACAGCCGCCCACTTCTTTGTACATACCATCACCGGCAAAAAGCCCGATTTCCAAAAACTCAGAATCCTTATCGGAGAGATAGGCGATGCGCTCGCGTGCTATGAGTTTGCCTTTCTTATGTTGTTCGTCAATTTTTTTTTTACCTCCGCCTAATTTAGTGGATGCCGCTTTTGCATCAAGTTCCTGGCAAAGGTTTAGCAGGGCGTTTTTTGTTTTCGGATCATCCGTGGTAGAAGAAACACCCATGATTAATTCTTCGGATTTGATTTCTTCTTTTCTTCTTCCTCCTTGCGAAGCTCGCGTTCAATTTTCTTGGAGCTTTTTCCGAGCGGGCTCAAAAAATGACTGGGGTATTTATTGAAATGTTTAGAAAGGGTATCGAGCGAATGGAGCAATTGGTTCAGGTTAACATAAAGGGAATCTTCCGTGAGTAGTTTGCTGGCTGTATTATCTCCCTTTTTCAATTTCGCCAGGGTTTCGTTCATCGAAGAGAGCGTTTGATTAGCCTTTACCAATGTCTGGTTTAGTTTTATTTTGGCCAGTGAATCGGACAGGGTTTTAAAGTTTTTTAGGGTTGGGTCTAACTCAGCCATGGTGGCCGTCAATTTTTCTGAAACAGCCTTAATGCTGCCCGACATTTCCTCCATTTTTGCGCCCGCTTTGTCTAATGTGCTATTGATTTTATCGGGCGTTTTTTGGAGTTTTTTAAAAATTAAGTTCAATTCATCCAGGTTGCCGGTCAGGTTATCCATCAGTGTGTTCAACTTCCGCAGAGTAGTCTGCATGTTATCGGCAACAGGAGTTGCTGTTTCGGATAACATATCAAACATGCCTTTGGCCACGGCCGCCTCAATGGTGTCTTTGCCGCGCAGGGGTTGTTTGAAGTCGCCCAGGTCGAGCAAAATGGATTTGCTCCCGAGGAAGTCGCTGTTCAACGTGGCTTTAGCTCCTTTTCCTAACATCACTTTACTGTCAATTTCCAGTTCAACCAATACTTTCCCCTTGCCTTCTCCTATCAAATTAATATCGCTTACACGGCCAACAGCAAAACCATTCACCAGCACCGGATTCGAAACAGCGAGTTGTGAAATGTTATCGTATTTGGCGTAATAGTATTTAGTGGTGGAAAAAAAATCAACGCCCTTGAGGTAGTAAAATCCAAAATACAAAAGGGTCAGGGCCGCTACCGCAAAAAGCCCAACAATGATTTCTTTATTTTTCACGAAGATTAGTTTACTGCTTCAATTTGTGTTTTGTATTCCTTGAAAGCCTGGTAAATGCCCGAAGCAATTTCATCCTGGCCTTTGGCCGATCCCAGATAGGCTTCTTCTTTGGCGTTGGTGAGAAAGCCAACTTCAACCAGCACACTTGGCATAGCCGTTTTCCACAATACCCAAAAACCGGCCTGCCTCACCCCACGACTGTACCGGCCTACTTTGTTTTTAAATTGCGATTCAATTTTCTGCGCAAACTTCAGGCTGCTCTCCTGGTAGGCAGACTGAGTCAGCGAAAATAAAATATAAGACTCAGGGCTGTTGGGGTCGAAGCCCTCGTAACGTTCCTTGTAATTCTCATCATAGAGCATCACGGAATTCTCCCGTTGAGCCACTTCCAATTGAGCTTCCGTTCGGTGCATGCCAATCACATACGTTTCTGTTCCGTAGGCTGTAGCTCCTTGCACCGCATTGGCGTGAATGCAAATAAACAGGTCGGCCTTTTCCTCGTTGGCCATCATGGGCCGGTCGGCAAGGTCAACATAGCGATCGTCTTTTCGGGTATAAATGACTTTTACACCGGGCATATTTTTTTCGATGTATTGCCCAACCTTGAGGGAGATTTTCAGGGCCACATCTTTTTCCTTCAGGTTTTTACCCATAGTGCCTGGGTCTCGGCCGCCATGGCCCGGGTCAATCACTATTACATCAATCTTGGTTCCCGTGGGCGGGGATGCAGAAGACAGGTTTAGCAGGGTTATTGCTAACAGCAGGGTCTTGAATCCGATATTCCTCACGGTGCTAATAATGGATAGGCGTTTTACAATAACTTCGCACAAATTTGTGAATTTTTCGCTGAAAGCTAAACAACTCACCATCAATTCGAGCACCGTGCGGTTCAATCTTTCGAAGGGTTTCATAGTATGGATGTTCTTGTTGATCGTGTTTAATAGCTTTGGTCAGGGAAGAAAGTTGCCCCCCAGGCCGGTATCCACCGGCACAGAGGCACGGCCAAACCAGCCGGGCCGAAGTTCAATACCATCCGATACTGTTAAAACTAAATCCGACTCTGTCAAAACCGTGCCTAACAAAGGCGACATCACCACCACCATTACATACTCGGCAAAAGACTCTATTAACTCCAGTGTGGACCGGAAAATCATGCGCCTGTATGGCGATGCTCAAATTAAATATGGTGAGATAGAATTGGAAGCCAACGAAATCATTATCGACTATCAAGAGTCAACCATTTTTGCACAGGGAAGGGAAGACTCTACAGGCCGCAGGGTTGGCTTTCCGGTTTTCACCAACGGCAACGAGCAGTATGAAACGCGTGAAATTCTGTACAACTTCAAAACAAAAAGGGCTCGCATAAAAGAGGTGGTGACCAGGCAGGGAGAAGGGTTGCTGCACGGGGCGCAGGTATTCAAAAACGAAAACAATGAAATCCTGAGCAGGCACAATGCTTACACTACGTGCGATTTGCCCGACCCTCACTTTAAAGTGATAAGCACCAAATCGAAAGCGATTCCGGGCGATAAGGTTGTGTCGGGCCCGTTTTACATGGAGTTCAACCATGTGCCGGTGCCGCTGGGCTTTGCCTTTGGCATGTTCCCTTCAAAAATTCAGGCCACATCAGGAATCATTGTTCCAACCTATGGCGAGGAATCCAACCGCGGATTTTTTTTGCGGGGAGGAGGCTATTACTTGAACATCAGCGATTTCATTGATCTAACCGTTACCGGTGATGTGTACTCGAAGGGATCCAATGCGGTGAACTTCAGTTCGAAGTATAAAAAGCGATATGGCTATAACGGAAATTTCAGGCTTGACCTGACCAACAACCGGTTTAGCAGAAACATTGAAGACAAAAATATTTCAAAAGATTTCCGGTTAACCTGGAGCCACTCACCGGAGACGAAAGGCACCGGCAGGTTTTCGGCTTCGGTTAACGCAGCCACATCCAAATTCACAAACAACAATTTCCTGGGTGTGAATGTCAACCCCCAAAACTTCCGTGCCGATAATACGACCACCAAGATGAGTTCCAACGTATCGTACAGTAAAACCTTTCCGCTGGCAGGCGTAACCTTAGGATTGAATATGCGCCACACCCAGGACCTTCAGACCAGGCGGGTTGACCTGCCGTTGCCTGACCTGTCTCTTAACGTGAACAATATTTATCCTTTCCGGAAAATTGCCAAGGGGGTTTCATCACTTGAAAATATTAACATCCGCATCACCACGGTGGGCACCAATCAACTAACCAACAGCCTGGGCTTGCAGCCTAAAATTACCAATGGCGAAGAAGTGATAAAAGATGGACGCGTGGTAATGGTTGATTCGGTGGCCGATTTCAACTTTAAAAACCTGGGCACTTTTTTCAAAAATTCAAAAAAAGGAGTGAGGCACACACTGCCTCTTGGCACTGCTGTTAAAGTGTTGAAGTATTTTACCCTCAGCCCCGCCATCAACTTAAATGAAACCTGGTATTTCGATAAACTGGAATGGGGGCTGGACTCCACCCGGACTAAAGCAGTGCCCATAGACACCATTCGCGGGTTCAACAGGATAACGAATTACTCGTTCAGCGCCAGCATGAATACCCGGTTGTATGGAATGATTTTTTTCAAAGAAGGGAAAAGGATACAAGCCATTCGCCACGTGATAAACCCCAGCGTGAGTTTTTCATTTCAGCCAGACTTCACCAAAAACGGTAACTATTTCCAGAAATTTCAAGTAATAAAAAATCCATCGATAATAGCCAACCGGCACACCGGTGCTTTGGCCGGCCAACTGCAACCTTCCGATTTCAGTGAACTGGTAATTTCGCGCCATCAAGGGTATGTGTATGGTGAATCTGTTCGTGGGCGAAGCAGCACCATGGGCTTCGGAATCAATAACAGTATTGAAATGAAAGTGCAGGGCAAGACCGACACGTTGGCACGGAAAATTTCCTTGCTCAATTCTCTGTCCATCAACAGCGGATATAATTTTCTTGCCAAAGAATATAAACTGGCGCCATTTTCCATTGGCGCCAACACCAACATACTCGATAATAAAGTGAACCTTAATGTAAATGGAACGATTGACCCATACCAATACCGGTTAGACAGTGTTACAGAAAAGACCGGGCGCATTTATCAAACTAAAATTGACCGGTATGTTTGGAAGGATAAACTAAGCCTGGGTCAGTTAACATCGGCCAATTTTGCGTTCAGCACCAACCTGAACCCAAAGGCGAACGAAAAAGATCAGGAAACAAAAAAGGCAATAGTCCAGTCAGGTTTAGACGAAGCCGATAAGAAAACCCTGTTGCAAAATGCAGACGCTTACGTAGATTTCTCTATCCCCTGGAGTTTGCGGCTGAATTACAATTTAACCTATTCGAAGCAAGGACACCTGCCCTCACAGATTGTGCAATCCATCCGGTTCAATGGTGATTTTAGTTTATCGGAAAAGTGGAAGATAAGCTACAACACCGGGTATGACATTGAAACAAAAGAATTCACTCAAACTAATTTTTCGCTCACCCGCGATTTGCATTGCTGGACCATGAGTGTGAATTGGGTGCCTTTCGGGCAATTCCAATCCTACAACTTTTTTATTGGCGTGAAATCAAGTTTGCTAAAAGATCTGAAGTTGAACCGAACGAGGTCTTTCTTTGATTTGCAGAATTGAGGAATAGAAATTGGAAATTGGAAAACTGAAAATCGTTAGTTCTACTTTGTCATGTTTGGCTTAGGAAGGATAAGAATTAAGGTCACAAAGAACACAACGAACCACCACGAGCACAAAGAATTCAGTAAACATTATAACCATGCAATTTTCTTTGTGTCCATTGTGTCTTCTTCGTGTTCATTGTGACCATTGAACAAGAGCCAATAGAACTTGACAAAGTAGGATTAGTCACTAATTGTGAATCCTATCTTAAGTTATGAGCCATTTCTCCACTTCTTCCATCGTAGGGTTCTTCACATTCTCTAATTTCAACTTTTTTCGAGTGCCGCACACATCATTGAACAGTTTCGATGCCTTTTGCTCTTTCAATTGAGCAATGGTGTTGATGTTGAGTTTTTGAAGAATGGGTATCAATTCTGGCCGCACCCCAGCCGCTTCGAAATCTGAGTTTGTAGCTGACTGTGTAGCTTTCTCCGCCTTCATCTGTGGAAAAAAAATTACATCCTGAATGGAGGGTGAGTTGGTCAGAATCATGGCGAGCCGGTCAATGCCAATGCCGAGGCCAGCTGTTGGCGGCATGCCGAACTCCAACGCCCGGAGATAATCTTCATCCAGCGTCATAGCTTCTTCATCGCCCCGTTTGCCGAGTTCCAATTGTTCTTCAAAACGCTTTCGCTGATCTATGGGGTCATTCAATTCAGAAAACGCATTACAAATTTCTTTGCGATTGCAAATGGCTTCGAAGCGTTCCACCAATCCCGGCTTGCTTCTGTGCTTCTTCGCCAGGGGCGACATCTCCACGGGGTAATCGGTAATGTAAGTGGGTTGAATGAGGTTGGGTTCACACTTCTCGCCAAAAATCTGATCAATCAGTTTTCCTTTTCCCATCGTGTTGTCAAACGGAACATGAAGATCACGGCAGGTTTGCCTGAGTTGATCTTCATCCATTTCCGAAATATCAATTTCTGTAAAATGCTGAATGGCTTCATACATGGTGAAGCGCTTCCATGGCCGTTTGAAATCGATAACCGTTTCGCCAACCGTTACTTGAGTAGTTCCGTGCATTTCAATGGCTGCAATTTCAATCATCTCTTCAACCAGATCCATCATCCAGTTGTAATCTTTATAGGCCACATACAACTCCATCATGGTGAATTCGGGATTGTGAAACCTCGACATGCCTTCGTTGCGAAAGTCTTTAGAGAATTCAAACACGCCATTGTAGCCACCCACGATCAGTCTTTTCAAATACAATTCATTAGCGATCCGTAAATACAACGTCATGTCTAATGTATTGTGATGAGTCTTAAAAGGTTTAGCGGCCGCGCCACCATACAAAGGCTGAAGCACCGGAGTTTCAACTTCCAGGTAACCTTTGTTACTCAGGTAAGCGCGCATGGAGTTGACGAGTTGGGTGCGCTTCATAAAAGCATCGCGCACGTGCGGGTTCACCACCAGGTCAACATAACGCATGCGGTAGCGTTGCTCAGGATCGGTGAAGGCATCGTGAAGATGAACGTTTCCTTGCTCGTCCGTTGTTTCTTTTACAATGGGCAATGGCCGAAGGGCTTTCGATAAAACTTTTAAAGAGGTAACGTGAATGGAAATCTCACCAGTTTGTGTGGTAAACACAAATCCTTTCACGCCAATGATGTCGCCAATATCCAACAACTTTTTAAAGACAAGATTGTAAAGTGTTTTGTCTTCGCCCGGACAAAGGTCATCGCGCCTGAAGTACAATTGAATGCGCCCGGTCTCGTCCTGTAGTTCGGCAAACGAAGCATTGCCCATGATTCTGCGGCTCATAATACGACCGGCAATGGAAATATCTTTGTATTCTATTTTTTGTTTGGGATAGTTCTCGTGGATTTCCTGTGCAGAAACATTAACTTCAAAGAGATCGGCCGGGTATGGATTGATGCCGAGTTTGATCAACTCTTCCATACTTTGCCTGCGGATGATTTCCTGTTCGGACAAGGACATTAATTATTTCGGATTTAAGATTTGTGATTAATTTGTGATTTAAGATTTGGCCTGAAGGATCCGATGTAGAAAAAGGATGGCATTGAGACTTGCCTTTCAGATAAAGATGGCATCCCTCAAAATATTTTTCTTATAGTAAGGCTTGATGTATTTCTCCCTGCAGATATCCACCTCACGCCTGAATTGCCTCTTTATCGATTTCCTAAGTTTCTCTGTTAAATCGGAAAGGTTTTGAGTCCCCGTCTCAAATTCAACAATCAAATCGATATCACTGTTTCTTCCTGCTTGGTTTCTGGAAAATGAACCCATCAGTCCCAGTTTAGTTAGTCTGAACGAAGCAAAGTAAGAAGACTTCTTATCCTTCAAAAAAGCTAATATTTCCTTTTTGGTTGCCATCTCAAGGGGCAAAAATAGGAAATATTGCTTACGGCTTAAAACGGCAAATCAGACTGTTTCCGCATCTGGTGATCGCTCAGTGTATTGATGCCTAACTGCTTTGAAATTAACGCTCGAAGAGACGCTCCTAACGAATGCCCGCTTTTCCGATTTCAAGAAAGGAATATTTTTTCTATATCTTCGCTGTTCAAAATGCTGAGTTTAAAATCAATATTTTACGAGGTTGAGGAAATTAACAAAAGCCTTCCCACAGTTTTAGCCGCCTGGCAGAGTTGGGTTAAATGGCTGATTTTTCTTTTCCTGCTATTGCTTTGCCTCAACGGATTTTCTCAAGAGGAAGGCCCTCTTACTAAGAAAGTACGGGCCCCAAATAGCAAAGTTATGTTTCTGCAAGGGGGGCCATTGTTTAAATTCGGTAATAATACAGGCGATTATAGCGGAGGCTTGAGTTTTCAAGGCGGTTTCTTCACACGATTAAACAAATTCATATCCTTAGGCCCTTTCATTTCTTACTCTAAATTCAACTATGACGAATCCATATCCGATTCATTTGGTGATAAGTCGGCAAAAGGAAACAATGTGTTTGTTGAACAAGGTGGTTACGAGGCAAAAGTTGTTTACATGGAAGGAGGCGATCTCAGTTTTGTTGGGTTGGGTATGAACGCCAAATTCAATGTTATCGCGCTTACCGAAACCAGTAAATTCTCAGTCTATGGTATTGCAAAACCGTTTATTCTGCTTGCCAAGCGAACAGAAATAACCGCCACCAGTGAGTCATGGTATATGGGAACCATAGGTGATGACCCTTTATTGTGGACGTTTAATGCTGAAGAGTTTTTAGATTCGAAGTCTCCCAATCGTGAACACTGGGCGTCAAAAACTGAGTTCTCCGGTGGAATGGATTTAGGAGTGGGTGGTGAGATTGCTTTACCTTCGGGGTTAGGGTTCTACCTGCAAACCACGATTGGATTTACGTTGCCCGTTTCCTATATCAATACAATTGAGTTTCCGGCAACGTTGGCCGGTGGCTATAATCATCCGGATTACCCGCTTGTTAAAAAGGGTTTCACTACTTTGAATGTGTCAATCGGTATTAACTATATATTTTGAATTCGATACTTATGGACAACTATCGTCATTACGGGCTGAGTCTATTGGTGGTATTGGCGAACTTGGTTGCATCGGCCCAATATAAATTGTATGAAAAAGGCTTTGAGAGTTATACAACAGAAAAGTTTGACGATGCCATTTCCTATTTTTCAGAATATCTTACCAAACCTGCGCGTGAAAAATCGCTGGATGTGGATGTATACTACCTGAGAGGGCTTTCTTTTTACAAGACTCAAAAGTATAAGAATGCCATTGGAGATTTTGAAGAGGCGATACTCCTCAATCATTCCAACAAGGGAAACATTTCCTGGTTTCTGGCTAAATGTCATGAGCAGCTTGGTTTTTATCCCGATGCATTAGACGCTTACGAAAATGCTATCCTGGGGCTGGAGAAAAATAAAGAGAGTTTGGTGAAGTTGTTGTATGATCGCAGCCAGATTTATTTAAAGTCAAACAAGCGCGCCCTTGCCTATGGTGATTTGAAAAGGGGTTTTGACATTCAGCCCGGGAACGAAAAAATAAAGACAGAACTGGCCAAGTTTGACCCAACCGAAATTGCTTCGCTCGATGCAAGCCGTGAATCCATCCCCAGGAAATCGCCTGAAGTCCAAAACCCTTCCATTCCTGTGGATAAAACGCTGGCTGAAGTTTATAAAGATGAAAAACGGTATGCTCTTGTCATTGGCAACGCCCGCTATCCAAAAGAAATTGGTGAGCTAAAGAATCCGGTGAACGATGCCATCGATATGGCTGCGGAATTAGAGAACTCAAATTTCGAGGTACAACTTTTAACCGATGCAACTTACGGCCAGATCCGGGCAACCTTGTTGAAGTTCAAGCAGAAAATTGATGCTGGAGAGCGCGACAATACCGTGGCTCTATTTTATTTTGCCGGACACGGATTGAGGCTTGAAGAGGAAAATTATCTCATCCCGGTTGACGCATCCATTGAATACGAAGATGATATTTTGCGATATTGTTTTCCCGTCCAAAAAATGGTGTTGACTAACATGGAGAATTCCAATGCCCGGATGAACATCGTAATTCTGGATGCCTGCCGAAACAACCCGTTCCCATCTATCACCCGCGCCTCTGGTCAACAGGGCCTTGGCGAAATGAAAAAAGGGCGTGGTTCCTTTATCGCTTTTGCTACTGCTCCGGGTTCTGTTGCCATCGATGGTACTGGGCGCAATGGCCTTTACACACAGGAACTTCTCAAGGCTCTGCGTAAGCCTGGACTAACCATCGAACAAGTCTTTAAAGAAGTAAGGGTGAATGTATTGCGGCTTTCAGGGGGGAAACAGAATACCTGGGACAACTCCAATATTATCGGAGAATTTTATTTTAAGTTTTAAAATTCAGAAGGAGTATTGAGTTATTCCGACCCGCTTATCGATCTAATCCTTAAAATGGCAGGTCATCAGTTGCCATTCCAGGAGGTTCGCTTGCAGGCATGGGAGCCTCGCTACGATAGGAATTTGTATTGGAGGTAGATGCACCACCACCAGAAGCAATCTTCCAGGCCTTCACGTCAGTGTACCATTTGCCGTTGTACTCGCGGCTTTCCAGGTCAATGCTTACGTTGAGATCTGCGCCTACGTCCAGTTTCTGCACCTGATCCACCAGGTCTTTCCAGGCGAGGACGCAAATCTTCTTGGGAAATTTGCTGTCGGTTATTTCGATGATGAAGCTGCATTTTCTCCATTCCCCTTTTTGGCTCGTGCCGGTTTGCACGGGCAGCACTTGTACCAATTTGCCTGCGATTTCCATAGTTGTATTGTATTTCGGGCAAGAACGGAAAAATTCTCAGTATAATAAAGACCGGCAGTGCTTACATCCTAAGAAATACACACAAAAGACTAACTATTTACTTTCACCTTGTATGTTGATATTTTTACCTAGCCAACGCCACCGCCATGGTTCGTGTCGACACGAACCATGGCAACCGCAAACTTCAAACGCTTCTACATATGAACCGTAAATTAACTTTCATTTGCTCATTAGTGGTAGCAGCTTTTCTTCCGAATAAATCTCAGGCATTTGATGATCCTGCTCCCCTGGCCATTGGCTCGAAGGCGCCTGATTTTTTGCTGCCCGCTACCGATGGAAAAACATATTCCTTGAAAGATTTTGCCAGCGCGTTGTTCTTATTAATAAAACAGGAACCGCGATGTGGGATAAATTCATCGGTTCTTGCTTGCTCATCAATAATCCTGTTGTCTCCTATATCCGTTCGTTGGCTGATGGCCGCATCTATCTGCGGGGCCACGTGGTCACAAAGGCGCCACTGGAGGGAAAGGATCCTGAGTATAATTTTTGGGAAGGCTGGCTAAACAGTGCGGGTGTGTTAACCCAAAAATCTGGCGAGGTGATTGACTGGAAAAACCCGGAATGGATGAAGAGGTTTAAGCCGGAGTAAAGAGAACGCCATTATTCAATGGTCAAGCATCGTCTCTCGAAGAGGACGATGCGCACATGAATATCGCATCGTCCCTGAAACAGGAGACGATGCGCGACCTAAAATGGATGGTTTGAAAACAATGATCAAATAATTAGACGCATCAAAGGCCTTTCCAGATTGTTATACACGCCAACTTTTATTAACTTGTAGCCACCATGCAAACCATAATTGTAGATGTAATCAATGAGGAGGCAATAAAACTCCTGGAAGATTTAGAGTCTCTTAAACTTATTCGTGTGCGAAAAGAAAAAGACAAACCAGCCATTGATTGGGTAAAATACAAAGGAGCGATGACCAAACAACCTTTGAAGGAAGTTGATGAACAACTTACTAAATTACGAGAGGCGTGGGATTGAATTACCTCTGGGACACTAATACGGCAATCTACTTTTTACAGCGCCAGTTTCCTCCAACTGCTGAACAATTCATTGATGGTTTATTGGTTAATAACAGGCCGGTCATTTCTGCCATCACAGAAATTGAATTGCTTTCCTGGAAAACCGAAAATGAAAAAGACCTGAATGTGGTCTCGAATTTTATCCAGGATTCTTTTGTGATAGAACTGGAACAACCGATTAAACTCAAAACCGCTGACATCAGAAAAACACTGGGCATTAAACTTCCTGACGCCATTATTGCCGCGACCGCTTCGGTCTATAATTTGACTTTAATCACCCGAAATGTGCGCGATTTTAATCGTGTGACTGAGATTAAAACCATCAACCCTTTTGAGGTTTGAGCAATACAGTGTTGGGGCTATCTTTGACTCATGAGTAGGTATTCATTTACCAATCGTAATGCTGAATCCAAGCTGAATGAACTTATCACATTAATGGTCAAGCATCGTCTCTCGAAGAGGACGATGTGCACATGAATACCGCATCGTCCCTGAAACAGGAGACGATGCTCGACAGAAACACGTCTTCGCGAGCCGCAGGGCAATTTGGGGCGTGGCGATCCCAGGCTATGAAATGCTGATTGGAAAATCTGGGATTTGTTTGAGTTGTTGACTTATGGCACAAGCGGGACGCTTGCGCCAGAGTGGGGAAATAATCTTAGTTGAAGCCCTTTAAGCTTATAATCATTTTGCCTATCTCTTCGTCATTTATACTATTATGCTTCATAGCTTCTTCGATTGTTATGATTTGATCATTAATAATATTGCACTCATTGAATTTTGATTGGGAGTTTCTTTTTTTGATGTTGACAAGAATTTTTTCAAAAGAAGTAAGCATCATTATGAATGACTCCTTGTGCGTGCCAAAATCCTTCACGAAATTCTCACTTGCATCTTTCACCTCATCACCTCCAGCAAATGCGAACATCACTTGTTCTATTGAATAACTTTTTGACACTTCTTCAATTGCTTCCAAATAATTTTTTATTGGTAATGCAGATGTTAATTTATTTTTATTGTATAAAGGATTAGCCATCACTGGACCACTAAAAAACTTCTTAATGTTATTAACCAAAGTTACCTCATTGGCAACACTATTTATGTAAGCCGTTTTAATTGACTTAAGTATCTGGTGAGTTATTTGGGCTTGATGCACTTCAGTCAATACAAAATTACTATGTGTTAATGCAGAGACTCCAAAAATTAAATCACGATACACATCAATTGTCGATTCCATAAGTTCTACTTTTTTCTGATGAATGAGCTTTAGAAGAATATTGTCAAGCATTTTTAATGTCGAATAGAAATATTTACCAAACATTTCTTCTATTTCTTCCGCTCTCTTTCTATCAACA
>JAYUHI010000569.1:0-6599 GCA_043767095.1 Bacteroidota bacterium | reverse complement strand
AGAGCCGTAGGCTCGGTTCATTTTGTAAGGATGGACTTCAGTCCATCCTATGCCGCCCACTTAAGATGATTAGAGCCGTAGGCTCGGCCCATCTATATCGTATTCCTTAAAGATGTGCCGTTCCGATGGAACTCTATTGTATTTACAGCCTTTGTTCAACGGACTGAAGTCCGTTGTTACAATATGCTTCGTTCCTTCGGAACTCCGGTTCCCCGATCCTGATATATCAATTAGTCGGACAACAGTGATTTCAAATCTTGACCAACCCGGGCTGAACAATTAATAACCACAAGGGATTGTCCAGATGGCTGCAATATATACTGTAATGTCTCATACCTTGAGCCATTAGCTGTGTCCTTCATGCGATGCCACTTAGTAAGTAATCCTGAGATTTGAGTATCACCTTGACTCACGGATTGATAATTGTCAAATCGCTCGCTCAAGTGTTCGGTATAATGCATAAATGAATCGTCAAGGTTGGAGTATTCGGATTCATAAATTGTAATAAAAACTTGGCCATTACCAGTGCTTTTGTTTTCGTCTTGAATTACCCTGGTCTCAATTCCACTAAGTTGATAGTCCCATCCTGGTGAGATGTTGATCGTATAGCGTCCATCTTCGTTATTAATGGTTCTTTTTGTCGGATTTGAACAATTAATCAGTAGGATGGTAACAAATAATAGAAGAAACTTCATTTGTTAAATGGTGTAAATGTCCAGAGTCAATTAAAAATAGCCAACAAACACCAGATATCATCACCTATACATCACAGCCTTCACCGCCTTCACCGTTTTCTCCACATTAGGAAGTATAGCCTGAATCAAAGTTGGGGCATAAGGCAGAGGAACATCCATGTTGGTTATCCTATGAACAGGCGCATCCAGATAATCAAAGGCATGCTTTTGAACATGGTATGTGATTTCGGAAGAGATGCTCGCGAGTGGCCAGGCTTCCTCCACAATTACCAATCGGTTTGTTTTCTTGACCGATTCAACAATGGCAACAAAATCAATTGGCCTCACCGTGCGCAAGTCAATTACTTCAGCCGAAATATTTTCTTTCTCCAGTTCAAGCGCTGCGGCTATAGCCACTTTTACAATCTTCCCGAAACTTACCATCGTAACATCCGAACCGGGCTTTTTAATGATAGCTTGCCCAAATGGTATCAAATATTCTTCTGTGGGCACTTCCCCTTTGTCGCCATACATCACTTCACTCTCCATGAAAATAACCGGATCATCATCGCGAATAGCGGTTTTTAAAAGTCCCTTGGCGTCATAAGGATTCGATGGCACTACTACTTTCAGACCCGGACAGTTAGCATACCAGTTTTCAAAATTCTGCGAATGCTGGGCGCCTAACTGACCGGCATTGCCGGTGGGTCCGCGAAATACCATGGGGGCGGAGTATTGTCCCCCACTCATGGAGTAAATCTTAGCGGCCGAATTTATGATCTGGTCAATGGCAACTAATGAAAAATTGAACGTCATGAATTCCACTATCGGGCGAAGGCCATTCATAGCAGCACCAACACCAATGCCGGCAAAACCTAATTCGGAAATGGGAGTGTCCAGCACGCGCTCAGGCCCAAATTCATCCAGCATGCCCTGGCTTACTTTATAAGCGCCATTGTACTCGGCTACTTCCTCACCCATCAGCAATACACGGGGGTCTCTCCGCATCTCTTCCTGCATGGCTTCACGAAGGGCTTCTCTGAACTGGATTTCACGCATACGATTACATGTTAGGGTTGTAAAAATAGTATTGTGGCCTATCGGATGAAAGGAATTCAACAATTAATTGCCCACTCTCCCGAAGCATCGGGACGGAGAGGATTTAGCCTGACCCGCGCAACGCGAGGGGTGCTGTCTTAATAAAGGGTTCTTTTGGGAGTTTTGTGTAAGGAAATTTGAACCACATAGTCACATAGAAATCCACACATAGGTTAAAGTGCCTAAACTACCGTGCCTGTCCCAGGCAGGTGTGAAAACCTATGTGCCTATGTTTCTATTGTGGTTCAATATTCGAGACTTACAAAGAAAAAGATATGGTCAAAGTCTCACAGAAATCCGTGTAGAACTTAATAAAGAAAAAAGCCCCTGCATATTTTGCAGAGGCTTTTAAGTCGCATATCATGAACGATTACTTCAAAGCGTTTCTAAACGCATCGGTAGCATTCCATTTTGAAAACTCGAGATCGGAAAGCGCCATTTCTTTCAGGCTGGGATCGGTCTTAACTGCTGTAGTAAGATTGCTCACTACACCATCAGCGTTGCCTTGTCTTGCCGCTGCAAGGGCAGCGCCATAATAGGCAAGAGCGAATTTTGAATTGGCCCTGGAAGATTCACCAAACGATGAGCCCGCATTTGAATAATCTTTATTCAGAAGCTGGGACAACCCTTTATTAAACAAATTAACATAGTTGGCTGTGGCCGATGAAGTAGAACGAACGGCATCAGCATATTTGGCCATGTAAATTTCAGTAGCTCCTTTTACGCCATTCACACCAGCCGTTACTTCATTGCTGGCTCCACTTAACGCCCGGATCGCTAAACCGTTTGCTTTCCAGGGGTTGCCTTGCCACAAAGCCACAGTTGCCAGGTTTGCATTCACTTCCGATGTTGATTTAAGTTTGGAAGCGATCTCCAGTTGAGCGGCAGCTTTTGCCACTAAGTCTTTGGCACCCGATGCATTATCCATCGCCAATGAAAGATAGGCAGCGCCTAAGTTATTGTGGGCACTCCAGTTGGTTCCTTTTTTTGTTGCCGCTTCGTAGATGGCCGCTTTCTCTTCCATGGAAGGAGTAAGCGTTGCTGCATACATCATCTCATCGAACGTAAGAGCATCTGAACCGGCCTGTCCCTGTGTAATTTGTTTGGCCATCACCGACATCTCAGCATCGGTCTTCTTTTTCTTCACTGTGAGGATTTCAGTTTTAGCTGTCCGCAATCCCGGATAAACATCCTTCAAAATCTTTTTGTACCCGGCAAGCTTCTGTAATTTCTTCTCTTGCTCTTCGAATGGGCCTCCCGCGTTAATGATGTCTAAATATTTGGATTTCTCATCGGCAGAAAGTCCTTCGTAGGCAGCTAAAGCTGTCTTGAAACTGTTCCAATCGTCAATTACCGGCTTGAGGATGAATTTGATTTCATCGGCCACGTTTTGGTAATCATATTTCTTCATCTGTTCGCGATAGAATTTTTCGATGGCAGCAGCGCGCTCTTCCGACAGTTTGGAGTTAATACGCTCACGACCTTCGGGCGAGTGGGTACCCGTGATAGTTACAGTGCGGGTTATATTTTTAGCAGCGATAAAGGCATCCAATTGCTTTCCGGTTTCTCCGGTTAGTTCTGTTTTCTTCAATACAGATTTGCCTTGTTCGAAAATAAAATTCGGGATGACCACGGGAATTATCTCTTCAGAGTTGTCATAGCTATGGCCCGTGAAAGCAGCATAATAAGAATTTTGAACCAGTTTGGAGGTAGTGATAATACCCGTTGCCACATCCATCCTCGGAGTTGCTTTCGTTTTGGTGCCTTTGGAAGCAGCCCCGCCAACCTGGACAATGCCGCTCTTTAAAGCTGCCTGGTATGGGAAAGAGAAACTCTTAGTAGCCTTGGGTTCGGTAGTTGAGGCGGTAGGAAAATCCTCGGCTTTAAATTGAATTGGATCGAAAGCAAGCTCCTTATCGCCATACTTATAGAAGGTGTTTAGTGAGTAAATAGTGCCTTTCTTAAGCATTTTAACTGGTAGATTGGCAGAAATTTCAAACACCACCGTATCCTTGTGAACCTCAAGAGGATTGGGGTTGGGGATGAGCTTTTGCTCCTTCGCCATTTTTACCATCTGCGGAAGGGTACAGCCATTGATGATGAAAGCCCCGATGACAGCGAGGAGATAGAATAGTTTTCTCATGGAATTGTCGGTTAGGTTTTTTTTATGAGGCGCAAAGCTAATGTTGCAGGCCTTTTTTTGCAAAGAAACCCAAAAAAATAAGATTATTGACCTTTATTAAAGGTTTTATGGGATTATCTTTGCGCCCAACGGTTGAATGAAAAGAACAACTTGCCGTGTTAAGGTTTACAGACCAGGATTATTATGATGGACAAGATTCAGGAATTTTTTGAGCAACGGGCCTTTGGGGTTTGCACCCGGCTTGGCGAGAAATTGGGCCTGGCTACCTCCAGCATCCGGTTGTTCTTTATCTATACCTCGTTTCTCACCTTCGGCTCGCCCGTAATCATTTACCTGGCGCTTGCCTTTATCATGAATTTCAGGAAGCATTTGCGCAGGCGCAACAGCACTATTTGGGATTTTTAACATCCGGGTATTCCCGCTTGCCTTTAAGGAAGTAATCTACAACAATCATTTTATTGAGTATCAAAGTTGGCTTGACGCTGAAGCCCAGGTGGCTCCACTTTTTTCTTTTGGAGAAATCATTACCCATCCCCGCAAAAAAGTAAACATGTGCTTTAAGAACTGCCAAGCAACTCCTGCCGAATCCATGTAATAAAAAATCAAGCGCAGCTGCCCAGTCCAGAAAAATTCTTAATGGAAATTTATAAACCAGTTCACCGGCAGGTAAGTTTTTGATTAGCAGCGTAAGGCCATTTTTAAAGTTAAAGAAAACCTTGCGTGGACTTCCTGCGGCAAGAGTTGCGCCACCAACATGGTAAACCACACTTTCCCCATCGTAAAAAATAGAAAACCCGGCACGATGCAGTCGCCAGCAAAGATCAATCTCTTCCATGTGGGCAAAAAAGTCAACATCCAGGCCGCCCACTTCCAGGTACTTATCTTTTTTAATAAATAAGCACGCACCCGAAGCCCAAAATATTTCGATCAGATCATTATACTGACCCTTATCCTTTTCCACTGTATTAAAAATCCGCCCACGGCAAAAAGGGTAGCCCATCGTATCAATAAATCCGCCAGCGGCACCGGCATATTCAAATTGATTTTTTTGATGGTAAGCCAGGATTTTCGGCTGTACTGCAACAACATTTGAATTTGAATTCAATAACTTCAAGGGCGATGTAAGCCAATCCCTTGTTACTTCCACATCAGAGTTCAATAGCACAACAATCTCTGAATCTATTTTCGTGAGGGCTGTATTGTAGCCTCCGCTGTATCCAAGATTTTTTTCAAATAACAAGAGATCAACCTTTGGAAAAGATTTTTTAAGGAGGCTAACCGAACTATCGGTTGACCCATTATCCACAACAATAATCTTTGCCTGACTGCTGTGCTCAATTACTGAGGGAAGGAATTGCTGCAGAAGTTTTTCCCCATTGAAGTTCAGAATAACAACGGCAACCGGTGTCATCCCATCATGCCGGTAAGATCAAGGCCTGGAATGTTGGGGACTAGGCCCTCAGTACTTTTCCTAAGGTGTTCTTTCGCTAAGTGTTCAACTTCTTCGGATGCTTTGTTCACTGCGGCAATCACCAAGTCCTGTACTAAAATAGCATCGGCTGGTTTCAGAATGGTAGGGTCAATCTCGAGGGTTACTAACTGTTTCTTTCCATTCACAACCGCCTTCACCATTCCGCCACCCGATTCGCCTGTGGCCTGAACATTACCTAAACTTTCCTGGGCAACTTTCAGCTTTTCCTGAACTTCTTTAACCTTCCCCATCATTTTCATCATGTCGAACATGGCCGTATAATTTGTGCAAAGATAGATTGAATTTTATTTGTCTTTTCGAAGCAGGGCCACCGAACCTATCTTGGTAAAAGTTTTTCCAGTTTTGTCGGTAATAAACGCTTTCCAAATGTAGGTGGATTCAGACAACTGGCGGCCATCATGTGTTCCATCCCAGGCCTCGTTGGTATCAGTCGAAAAAAGTAAAGTACCCCATCGGTCAAAAATCTTGAGGGTCATGTTTTCAACATACTGACCTACCACGGAAAAGTTCTCATTCAAATTGTCTTTGTTGGGAGTGAAGGCAGTGGGGAAAATCAACCTGGCCTGCCTGGTGACTTTCAACCGATTGGAAACAGACTCTGGCTGGGTAGCATCTTTAGGTTCAGCGCGCACAATGTACTCCACAACCTGGTTATCAGGGTCGCTGGCATTGTCCGATAACGTAAGGTTGGTTGTTGTAAATGTTTTAACGAACACACCCTGTTGATCATACTTATCGATGTGATATCGCTTTACACCAATCTTCCAGCCTAAGTAGGCCGACCAGTTTAGCTGGATTTCATTACTGCTGCCGATGGAACCGCTTAACTGGATGGGGCAGATAGTTGCACCAGCCGGACTGCTATTGGCGCAAACATCTGTGTAGTCAATCATATAACAGTAGTTACCCGAAGTAGCATAACTATTGTCGGTGTAATTGGCAGCCGTGGCCGATCCAATCCCAACGAATAGGCTGCTTCCTTCGGACCTCTTGATGTTGTATGATTGAGCAGTGAAGGCCGGGTCCTGAACCCATGAGAGATCGAGTGCAGAGGCATTAACCACAGCACTTGCATTTTCTATTGCGGTGGGCACGGTGCTGGTGAAAGACTTGCCACATTTTTCAAGCGAAATGCTGGTGCTGCCGTTCGGATAGTTGGTGACAATTGAGTAGCAATAATCTGTATTGCAAA
>JAYUHI010000568.1:0-2798 GCA_043767095.1 Bacteroidota bacterium | reverse complement strand
GGCTTGTTAGCAATTTTATTATGATACCATGCTGTGGCTGCATACGTAGGAAAGTGCACCACATAAGGAAGGTCATCATTGGGTGGAAATAAAAGAGTTCGCAAATCAAACACAGCGGAAACCATGACGACACCATTCAACGCAATGCCATCGCTCAATAATTTATTCATCACACCGGCATTGCGAAAGGTGCCGTAACTTTCTCCGACCAAATATTTAGGCGAATTCATTCGGCTGTTCTCAATCAGGAATTGTTTGATGAACAAACTAATACTGCGGATGTCCTGATCAACGCCCCAGAAATCTTCGAACTTGGCTTTGCCAACGGGCACACTTAAGCCCGTGCCAACCGGATCCATCATCACCAGGTCTGCCATGTCGAGCAGAGAGAAATCATTGTTCACTAATTTATAAGGAGCAGCGGGAGTGTTGGTGGGATCGTTCACAACAATTCGCTTTGGCCCCATCACACCCATGTGCAACCAGTATGAAGAAGAGCCCGGACCGCCATTATAGGAAAAAATGATTGGCCGGTTGACGGGCGCAGCATCCTTCGAAACATCTTTGGTGTAGCTGGTGAATCCAAAAAGGGCAATGGGGTTATTGTTTTCATCGCGCAGTTGCATGGTGCCTGCCCTGGCCGTGAGGGTAATTACTATGCCATTTATTTTTACAGATTGTTGAGTAGTGGATATTTCTCCCTCAGGTATTGGCTTGCTTTCTTCTTTGCTGCTTTCATTTTGAGCCCAGGTGGTGAGGAGCGTGATCATTACAAGGCATGTGATAATAGTTTTCTTCATGGAATTTGGATTTGGTTTTTGAATCATCCCAAAGTAATTAAATCCTGTTAATCGCCAACGTGAAATTTGATGAGTGATTTCGAACGAATTCTAGCTGTCCTGTTTATTAATACTACTCGAATTTTTGTGAAACTCTGACAACTTCTTTGTACTGACTGAATTTTGAACCACAATAGAAACATAGACACATAGGTTTCCACACCTGCCTGCCGGACAGGCACGGTAGTTTTGACATCTTAAACTATGTGTGGATTTCTATGTGACTACCGTGCCTGCGGCAGGCAGGTGTCATTATGTGGTTCAAAAATCCTTTCACAAAATTCCCAGTAGAAACTATTTTTCAGAACAAGTCCACCAGAAGTCATACCTATAGGAATTCCAGAACCCCGTCAGGGTGAATAAGATAACTGAGATGAGGGAGACGACCGTCAACCAATCCCAGTAAACAAAACACTTTATCATTTTTTTATTCCTGAAGTAGAGTTATCTTATACTCGTTATCGTGGTAGCTGATGGGCAATACTTCAACCGCTGACTATGAATTCTGAATTTGATCAATCCAAAGCCTCAAGCGATTCAACTATATTGGATTACTTTCTAAAATGGGAGAAGGAAACACCCACTGCTGTTTTGCTCAGGCAACCCATAGCCGAATTATGGAAGGAATTTACCTGGAGGCAGGTGGGAGAAACATCACGAAAAATTCTTGCCTCCTTACGAAGTCGGGGAATAAAAAAAGGTGACCGGGTTGCCATCCTTTCGCAAAACTGTGCAGAGGGGATTATGTGCGACATCGCCATGATGATGGGCGGGTTTATTTCGGTGCCCTTGTATGCCAACGTGAATGCCGCCACCATGAAGGATATTTTGATCCACTCAGAATCGCGACTGCTGTTCATTGGCAAACTTTTATCGAAGGATTGGGAAAATCAACAGCCGGCAATACCCTCCACCGTTATAACCGTAACGTTGGAAGGATATGAGAAAAAAGGAATTACCGCGTGGAATGAATTCATCAATAATAGTTCCGGGCAAACTACACCTGAAAGACCTACGGTGGAAGAAATCCTGACCATCATTTATACTTCGGGAACAACGGGGGTTCCGAAAGGAGTAGTTCATACCCATGGCTCTGTTATTAACGCTTTACACACTGCTGCCGATGAAGTGTTGCTCAACCAAAGGGGCAACCGGTTTCTTTCCTATCTTCCGCTATCGCATGCGGCCGAGCGCGGATTAGTTGAGTTTGGTTCTATCTACTCCGGTGGATCTATTTCGTTTGTAGAAACACCCGACCGGTTTGCTGCGACCATACAACACGTAAAACCCACGCACTTCTTTGGCGTTCCCAGAATCTGGGAAAAATTCCAATCCAAAATCCTTGAGTCGCTGCCGCAGAAGAAATTAAATATGCTCCTGGCTATTCCGGTGGTTTCGGGTATCATCAAATCAAAAATAAAAAAAGCGTTAGGGCTGGAGAAGGCTGTCGTCATACTAACGGGAGCGGCACCCATTTCTCCAGCACTCATGATCTGGTTTCAGAAAATTGGGATATACATCCGTGAAGCGTATGGCATGAGTGAAAATTTTAATGTGTGCACCATAAACCCAAGAGATCAAATACGAATTGGCTTTGTTGGAAAACTTTTTAAAAACCAGGAAGTGGTGATTGATCCAGACACGCACGAAATAAAGCAGCGTTGCAGTTGGATCATGCAAGGTTATTATAAAGACCCCGAACAAACCGCGGCCACCATCGTCAACGGGTTTCTGCACACGGGAGACATGGGTGAGGTTTCAGCAGATGGCTTCCTGAAACTGACCGGCCGAGTGAAAGATATTTTTAAGACATCGAAAGGCGAATACATTGTGCCCGGAAAAAATGAAATGCAATTTCTTGAACTCCCTGCGGTGGATCAGGCCTGCGTGATGGGGATGAAATATCCACAGCCCTTTGTGATCGTTGTGCTTTCGGAAGTGGGAAAGGGCATGGACAAA
>JAYUHI010000567.1:0-6609 GCA_043767095.1 Bacteroidota bacterium | reverse complement strand
AGCGGAGTTGATTGCTGGATGAACTGTTGTATTTCGGGCAGGTCGGCTACGCTCTGTTCAAAAATGTGACCGAGTATGTTCACATCAAGCTGGCTGTGGAAGTCATAGTCCTGCACGAGTTTGATCAGTTCCATCAGTTGATGGTCGCGCACGGTTAGGGCATCCAGTTGCGAATCGGGTTTGAAGAGTTCACCATTGAAGGGTGGAATGTTGCGTTCGGTGTAACCATCGTTGAGAGCGTTGAAAAGTTCTTTCAGTTCGCCCCAGGCTTTTTGGTTGTCTTTGCGGAAGGAGGTTTTGATATTCTGGCTCAGTTCGGTGAGCACGTTATCCACTAAACGCAAGTCGCGCACAAACCCGATGAAGATAAGGCGGTCAATCAGTTTTTGGGTGAGGCGGAAAAGGTCTTTGGGTTTAGCGGCTTTGTTTTCTCTTTGGAGATTATAGAACAGCCGGTTACGAATGTCTTTGTAATACCAGTAGAATTCGGTGGTAATCTGTTTTTGTTCTGCCTGCCGATTCAAGTAAATCTGATCAATGCGCGAGTCGGCCGTTTCTAGGAAGAGTTGGTTAACGTTGAGCAGGAAAAAGAACCGTTGAAGGTTATCGTTTAGCAGCAGGTCAGGGATAAGAAAGGACTCGTATCGGCCAATGTCAGAGCGGGAGTATAGCCGTATCTCAATCATGTTGGTTACAATCACCCAATCGCATTTGCCGGGCATTCGAGGGACGTAACTGAAAGCCTGGTCCACTGCCGAACCCTGGAAGTCGGCCCGGTTTTGTTTTTTATCAAGGTTGGCGAGGCCGCCCTTCACTTCAATAACGCAGCGTACATTTTCCTTACCATGATTATCGAAAAAGCCAAGGGCAGCATCCGGTCGTTTACTATCGGTAATGGATTTAAATTCTTTTTCAAGGTTCCATTCGCGCTCGTGACTTTCATACACATAGCCCAACACTTGTCCGAAAAATTTGTCGAGGAACTCGCCTTTAAGTTGCTCTTCTTTTTTGCGTTCAACCGTGCCGTTTAGAATCGCCTTCTGCCAGTTTTTAATAACCTGGATTTTTTCTTCCCGGTTGGGGATGTCTCTAAAGAAAGTAGAGAGGGCTTCGGGTTTAAAATCTTTGGAAGAGAAAACAGGCGTAATCATAGAAGGATAATCTTCTGCAATAATAAGTGATTTAAAAACGGTTACCAGTTACCGGAAACCGGAAATTGGCAACTCTTCCTCACCCCACCTTCTCCACAATCTTCCCCGTCTTTTTATTTTTCAGAATAACTTTCTTTGCGCCATAGTGGGTCATCTCTTCTTTCACTAAATAATGATCGGCATCGTATTCCTGAAGATGGCTGTCTTTGGATACACCTGTGCGGCCACGCCAGATGTCGAGCTTAACTGGTTCCCACAGTTTGGTTTTGGCTGAACGGTATGCCGCATCGAGTATTGCATTCACCACATAGCCATCATAGAAAGTCTCTTTTGGGGCAATCTTTTTTTCCATGGCGTTGAACATGTCGGCAAACATGTGGTTATAGCCCAGTTCGTTCAACTCATCGCCCACGGGGAACAGCCAGCCGCTGTTGCTCTCCGCTTTCTCGGCCACGTAATTCCCGCCCTTGCCGGTGGTAAACATTTCAAAACCGGTGCGCAGAAAACCGTTTATCCAGATGGTGCCTTCGGTGCCCATCACTTCATCGCGCAAATCCATTCCGCCCCGGAACGTCCAACTCACTTCAAACTGCCCGATGGCCCCGTTCTCATATTTCACCAAGCCAATGGCGTGATCTTCGGCATCAATGGGGTTCACCTGCGTATCGGCCCAGCACATCACTTCAATCGGTTTGATGTCTTTGCCGATGTAACTGCGGGCAATCTCCACGCAGTGGCATCCTAAATCCAAAATACATCCGCCTCCTGCTTGTTCAATATCCCAAAACCATTCGCTGTGCGGACCGGGGTGCGTCTCCCGCGATTTCGCCCAGAGAATTCTGCCGAGCGCTCCGTTCTTCACACTCTCATGTGCTTTCAGGTGCTTTGGAGTGTACACCAAATCTTCGAGGTAGCCGTTGAACACTCCCGCCTTCTCCACCGCTTCCAGCATGCGTTTGGCTTCGCCTGCATTTCTTCCAAGCGGTTTGGTAGCGATCACAGCCTTGTTGTGTTTGCAACACAGCATCACCGCTTCTTCATGCAAATTGTTGGGAAGGGAAATGCACACCACTTCCACTTCTGGCCGCGCGATGGCCGCTTCCATGTTAGTGGTACAGAAGGGCACGTTGTAATCAGAGGCAAATTTCTTTGCGCTTTCTTCGCGCCTGGAATAAATAGTGACCACCCTGTCTTTGCTGCGATAGCCGTGAAGGGAGTCGGTGTAGAAGCGTCCGATAAAACCGGAGCCAAGCATAGCGATGTTCATAATCGGTTGTTGGTTGTTAGTTGTTCGTTGTTGGTTGATAGTAGAAGATTACCTCGTTAAAATTAATTAATCCAAATGATTAAAACTGCGACATAGACGAACAACTAACAACCACTAACGAACAACCTCTGGATTCCTCTTCTCCTTAAAAAAGAAAATGAAATACACAATCACGCCAATGGCAATGTAAGCAGGCACAAACCAGGTGGATTGCCAATCGTGTATTCCATCGGTAGTATAATAATCTGCGGTGAAACCAGCGAACCGTGCCCCGATCACCATGCCAATTCCATACGTGGCCAATGTGAAAAGGCCTTGTGCTGCATTTTTTATTTTTTCACCCGCTTTCTTTTCGGTGTACATGTAGCCCGTCACGAAAAAGAAATCGTAACAGATTCCGTGGAGGATAATGCCTGCATACAACATCCAAATTCCTGCATCCACATTCCCGAAAGCAAAGAAAATATACCGAAGTGCCCAGGCACCCATGCCCAGCAACAGCATATTTTTCACGCCAATCTGGTTGAAGAGAAAGGGTATGGCCAGAATAAATAAAGCCTCGGAGATTTGACCGAACGTCATCTTGAACGCCACATTGCTCATGCCTAAGTCATTGAAAAAAACATTGGCGAAACTATAGTAGAAAGCCAGCGGGATGCACACCAGGATGGCTGCAATAAAAAATATGAGATAGGGTTTATCTTTAAAAAGTACGAGCGCTTCGGTGCCCAAAGGATTTTCGGTAGTCTTTCCTTTCGGAGGAGTATTCGGCATGGCAAAACTTAAAACACCAAGGGTCAGGGAAGCAATGGCAGCCATGTTGAACGTAACGGCTGACTTATCTAATCCCATCGAACTGATCAAAATACCAGCAACAATCCATCCCACGGTACCAAACACCCGAATCCACGGAAACTGTTTTCCCGGGTCGGTCATCTGTCCGAAGGCAATGCTGTTGGATAGGGCGATGGTAGGCATGTAGAGCAACGAGTAAACCAAAATGATCCAGTAAAAGATGGTATTATCTTTCACCACAGTAGCGGAATACAAAAGCAAAGCACCCGTTAAATGAAGAACTCCCAGTATGCGTTGGGCTGCAAAAAACCGGTCAGCTATCATGCCTACAAAAAATGGTGAAATGATAGTCGCAATCGCCAACGCACTATAAGCGGCTCCAATCTGTACACCGGACGATTGGAGAAAGGTGGACATGTAGGTGCCCATGGTTACATACCACGAGCCCCAGATAAAATATTCCAGGAGCATCATGACGGAGAGCTTGGCAAAAATGGTTGGCTTCATGGTTGGTTGGTTTGGAGAGAAAGGTAAGGAGTGATGAAGAATAATTGAAACCGGATATAAAAAAGTCCACTGTCCACGGTCGACTGTCGACAGTGGACAGTGGACTGTTGACGGCCTCCTCACCGTTTCATCCCCGATAATTCCAACAGGAGAAACTCTATTCCACGAATGGTAATCCAACCACGAGGCGGGTTGAATATTTTAGACGGATTAAACCATCCTCCATGAAAAAGATTACACGATTCACCCTGTTGTTTTTCTCCATTTGCCCGTTAATAGCTTTCTCCCAGGCCGACTACTTCTATCCTTTCACTAAAAATTTTAATCCGGCCATTCCCACGCCTGAGCAGTTCCTGGGCTATGCCATCGGCTCGCATCACACACGCCACGATAAAATTGTGGAGTATTTTAAAACCCTCGATAAACTTTCCGACCGTATGGTGGTTGAAGAGATCGGTGAAACCATCGGGCACCGCGTGCAGATCGTAGCCAAGATTACGTCACCGGCCAATCACGTCAGGCTGGAAGACATTAGAACACGACACCTGCAGGGCAACACGGATGTGCCTCTGATTATTCAGTTGGGATATAATGTTCACGGCAATGAGCCATCGAGTTCGGAGGCCGCCATGCTCAACGCTTACTATCTCACGGCCAGCGAAGACGAAGAAACCATTCGCTGGATGAGTGACTTGGTGATCCTGATCGACCCTGTTTATAATCCTGACGGGCGCGACAGGCATACGCATTGGGCAAACATGCACAAAGGCTCGCCCCTGGTTTCAGACCCGAATGACCGCGAGCACAATGAGGCCTGGCCCGGTGGGCGCACCAACCACTACTGGTTCGATCTTAACCGCGATTGGTTTCTGGGGGTGCACCCGGAAAGCCGCAACCGCATTCGCTTCTTTCATCAGTGGAGGCCTTATGTTATGACCGACCATCATGAGATGGGCACCAATTCATCATTTTATTTCGATCCGGGAAAATACAGCAGCAACAATCCCATTGTGCCGCCCTTTATTTATGATGTGGTGCACCCCAAGTTTGCCGAATACTTTTCGAAGGCTATGAATTCCATTGGCTCGCTTTACTTCACCAAAGAGCAATACGACAAACTCTATCCCGGTTATGGCTCCAGTTATGTAAACTTCTATGGTGGAATAGGATTTTTGTTTGAGCAGGCCAGTTCGCGTGGACACCTACAGGAGACCACAACTCTTCCGCTTACATTCGGCTTCACGATAAGAAATCAATTTACCGCAGCCCTGGCTACGGTGAGAGCGTCAGCCGGTGAAAAGCAGATGCTTTATAAAATGCGGAAAGAGTTTTTTGCCCAGGCTCAGAGCCAGGCCAAAGCCAACCCGGTGAAGGCCTATGTGTTTGGCGAAAGTAAAGACGCCACCCGCACCAACGCGTTCATTGATTTGCTGATGCTGCACCAGGTTGATGTTTACGATCTGCCGCAAAATATTTTGTTGAATGGAAAAACTTTTGAAAAAGGAAAAGCGTATGTCGTGCCCACCGAGCAACCCAATTATATTATGGTGCGCTCGGCATTTGAAAAAGAAATTGTGTATCGCGACAGCACTTTTTACGATGCCTCCACCTGGTCGCTGGTGTATGCGTTCAACATGCCGCACGCAGAAATTCGCGGGCCGGTAACCAAAGGCAATCTTTTAAAAGACAGGCCGGTGAAAATAATTACGCCCGTTACTAAAAGTAATTATGCTTACCTGGCTGATGTATCCGACTACAACGCGCACAAGGCGATCTGGCAATTGCAGTCGAACGATGTTTTTGTGAAAACCAGCCTGAAGTCTTTCTCGGCTGTAGTGAACGGAACGGAAAAAAGTTTCCCGAACGGATCGCTGGTAGTTTCCGTGCAACAGCAAAATATTTCCCCCGACAAACTTTTCGAGATCATCCAGCAAGTGAGTAAATCCTGCTCGCTTGATTTTTTTGCCGTTGAAACGGGAATGAATGCAAAGGGTGTGGATATAGGCTCCAGTTCTGTTGTGGCTGTCAAGAAACCCAAAGCCCTGATGATTATTGGCACGGGAGTATCGGGCCCGGAGGCTGGTGAAGTATGGCATTTGCTTGATCAGCGAATCGGGATGCCCATCACCAAAGTTGAGGCACAGAATTTCGCACGGGTAAATCTGGCACCCTACACCGCTTTGGTGATGGTGAACGGCACCTATTCGCCTGACAAGGCGATGACCGAGAAAATAAAACTGTGGATTCAAAGTGGCGGAACGCTCATCACTTTTAAAACAGCTACCGAGTGGGCCATCAAACAAGGACTGTGTAAGGAGAAGCTGGTTCCGATTGATACAGTAAAAAATCCCGCCCGTGTGGACTTCGAAAATATTGCCGCCACTGAAGGGGCCAAGCAGATTGGGGGTTCAATCTTCTTGGTTGACCTGGACAATACCAATCCCATTGGTTTCGGCTACCCCGAAAGGAAGGTTGCCATTTACCGGAACGGAAGAACATTTTTGCAACGCGGAAAAAGCGCTTACACCACCGTTGCCCAATACACGGCAAGTCCGCTTATTGGAGGCTATATCCATAAGACTGATGTGAAACGTGTTGCCAATTCTGCTGCAGTCATGTTCAGTGTTGAGGGAGCCGGAAGGATCATTATGTTTTCAGACAATCCGAATTTCCGCGGCACCTGGTATGGCACGAACAAAATGTTTTTAAATGCTTTGTTCTTCGGGCACCTGGTTTCCTTGCCGAACCAGAACTTTTTTCAGGAAGAGTAAGATTGACCTACTTCCTCATCCCCTCCACAAATGCTTTCCTGCTCCGCGCTTCATAAGCATCTTTTTCACCGAGCATCACTTTGTTGGAATTGTCATTGAGGCGGAAGGAGAAAGAGGC
>JAYUHI010000566.1:0-2803 GCA_043767095.1 Bacteroidota bacterium | reverse complement strand
CACGACCCGAGTAACCGTGCCGGCAGTGGCAGGGTTCTCGACGGCCCAGATCATCGAGTTGCCGTTCACCACGCCAGACTGCACAAATTTCTTCACCTGCTGGCAATCTGACATCACGATTCAGGGCAACGTCGCCAACCGCTCAACGCTGTCTCCTATGTCGGCCTGCTTTTCAAAGCTAGCGAGGGTAGGTGTTACATACGTTTTCTTGTCCGACAAAAACTGAATAAGTGAATCGGCTACAGCATTATTTTCCAACTTAAATGAGTTCCAGGCCACATACCTCTCGCGTTCTCTTGCACCATTATTAGCCAAGATCAACTGTTTGTACTTTTCCACCTTGCGCAAGGGCAGCAGACAGGTTCCAAAGGATGTGACATGTTCAATGCCATCCAGCCCGGCATTAATAGCATCTTTTGCGTTGGTGATTTCCAAATGACCAGTTACCGGCAGGCCGTATTGATGTGCGGTTGTGCAGATTTCCCTGATGGTGGCAATTGGTAACCTGAAATATACTTTGATGGCAGTTGCCCCCTGCCCCGCAAAGCAATGAACAGCTAACCGACCTTCCTCAGGATCATTTACTAAATAAGAATTGTCTGGCCAAGCCGGAGGGTAAGCGTCAATATGTGGGCCTGTGAGGAATAACCTTGGTATAGGCTTACCGGTTGCTCTGACGCTGTCATAAAAATCGTTCCAGGCACCCGGATCTCTGACGCTGGTGATTCCACGGTTTAAATATAGTGACGGAATTTCCTGACTATACAAATTATGATAATGGGCATCGATCAATCCGGGCAGGAGTGTCAGCCCTTTTACATCAACAATCTCTGCTTCTTTTGGAATATCAAGGGCTTCGGCTTTTCCTACCCATTCAATTTTATCATTCCGGATAACAACGGCTGAGTTCGGTATAGGCTCGCCTCCATTTCCATCAATTAAGGTTGCACCGACCAATGCGATAATTTTATCGCCTTTTAGTATCTCCTTTTCATTTAACTCATGTATAATGAATTTGGAAGTTGAAATTGACGATCCACCTTCGCGCGTGCAGGAGAACATGGTGATGATGATGGCTATTGCTATGTATTTCATTTTTATGGTGTTAGTGATTTTTTACTTTTATAAATTACCTTTCTTTAATTGTGTTACTGCATGATCAACTGCTCTTGCTGTTAGGGCCATAAAAGTGAGAGAAGGATTTTGTGTAGATGTGGAAGTCATACATGCCCCATCTGTTACATACACATTTTTACAAGCGTGTATCTGGTTCCACTTATTCAACAAAGAAGTTTTAGGGTCTTTTCCCATCCTTATGCCTCCCATTTCATGCACATCAATTCCAGGGTTTTGTGAGGAGTTCTTCTGCTCAATATTGGTGAAGCCTGCGCTGGTAAACATTTCGGTCATCTGCTCCAGATAATCTTTTTTCATCTTCTCATCGTTATCGTCATATACTACAGAGATTTTCAACAGAGGCATTCCCCAATCATCTTTTTTGGAGGTATCCAGGCTTACGGTATTAGTTTCTTTTGGTATGGTTTCACCCATCATGTGAGAGCCAACCCCCCATTGTCCTAATTTTTCCAATTCAGGATGTAGCAGGCGTTCTTTTAAACTGATGCCAACGCCAGAAGAGTCGCTGTCCCTGCTTCGGTAGGCGGAAAATCCACATGCATAACCTCGAAGAAAATCCGTTTCCTGTTTGAATATATTTCTGAAACGTGGCATATAGCCTCCGCCAACCGTTCTACCGACTTCTTTAAATTGTTTTAATCCATCGAACCGGGCGCTTATGCGCGCACTGTAATTATGAAAAGCTACAAATTTCCCCATTATACCGTTGTCATTGCCAAGTCCATTGGGAAACCGATGCGAGGTGGAGTTGAGCAACAGCAGATTTGAGTTTAATGCGCCCGCGTTTACAAAAATTACCTTTGCATAATATTCAATCATTTCTTTGGTATTGGAATCAATCACCCGAACGCCAGTAGCCTTGCCTTTTTGTTCATCATATATTACAGAATGTACTACAGAAAAAGGGCGAAGTGTTAAGTTGCCCGTTCTTGCCGCCCAGGGGAGAGTTGAAGAATTGCTACTGAAATAACCGCCAAAGGGGCATCCTCGCTGGCAGAGCAGCCGTGTCTGGCATTTTGCTCTTCCCTGTTCCAAATGTATTGGTTCGGGCTTGGTCAAATGTGCTACCCGTTCATTGATCACATAACGATTTGGATATTTGTCGCTCACATGTTTTTTAAAATAATCCTCCACTGCATTGAGTGGAAAAGGAGGGAGGAATTCACCATCAGGCAATTCCCTAAGGCCATCTTTGTTACCCGATATCCCGGCAAATTTTTCTACGTGGCTGTACCAGGGGGCAAGGTCTTTATAGCGGATGGGCCAGTCCACCGCAAAGCCATCCCGGGCCGGGCCTTTAAAGTCAAAATTGCTCCAGCGTTGCGTGGCTCTTGCCCACATCAATGATTTTCCGCCTACCTGATATCCACGTATCCAGTCAAAGGGTTTCTCCTGTATGTAGGGATGTTCGGTATCCTTAACAAAAAAATGTGCCGCGTCCTCCTTGAAGGCATAGCATCGGTTGATAATAGGGTTCAACTTTTTAGCATCCAGCGGAATTTCTCCAAGGTGTTCAAATTCATACGGGAACATGTTGGTTGTAGGATAGTCAACATTATGCTTTACGTCCCTTCCCCTTTCCAGAACAAGGGTTTTTAAACCTTTTTCGGTAAACTCTTTTGCCGCCCACCCTCCGCTCATACCTGAGCCGATCACGATGGCATCA
>JAYUHI010000565.1:0-6611 GCA_043767095.1 Bacteroidota bacterium | reverse complement strand
CGGTTCATGAATTTGTTTGTTCACGGCCGGTTGCAATCGCCCATCATCTGGGACGTGATCGTGATCACTACCTACCTTACGCTGAGCATTTTGTTTCTGTATTTTCCATTGCTTCCTGATTTACCCATCCTTATTAAAAACAGTAAAGAAGGAAGTGCCTCCCGGAAGTTCTATCAATTCATTGGCTCATTCTGGAAAGGCACAAAAGAACAAGTCGATCTGAGCGAGAAAGCGTTAACGATAATTTCGGTCATGATCATACCGGTTGCCCTCGCCATCCACACCGTAACCTCGTGGTTGTTCGCCACAACGTACAGACCAGGTTGGGATAGCACAAACTTCGGAGCCTACTTTGTATCAGGTGCATTTTTGGTTGGCGCTGGTGGCGTGGTGGTAGGCATGTATGTTTTCAGAAGAGCGTATAAATTGGAAAACTACATCACAGAAAAGCATTTCGACTTCATGGGAAAAATTGTGGTGATGCTGGCCTTGTTGTATTTGTATTTTAACATCAACGAATACTTAGTGCCGGCTTTCAAAATGAAAAAAGCTGAGGAGCATCACCTGACCGGACTCTTCACCGGTGAGTTTGCCTTTATTTTTTGGTCGGCTATTTTGATTGGGATGGTATTACCGGTGATCGTCCTTTTATTCCCAAAAGGAAGAAAACCACTTCCCATGTTCGTGATTGGAATTGCTGTAGTGGTGGGCGCGTGGTTTAAACGTTTCCTGATTGTTACACCAACCATGTTGAGTCCATTTCTGCCCATGTACGATGTGCCCGAAGCCTATACTCACTATTGGCCTACGTGGCAGGAGTGGGCTATTACCATCGGCACACTGGCCGGGGCTTTACTCATCATAACAATTTTTGTTCGGTATTTTCCCATTGTTCCCATTCACGAAACAATTGAGGAACATGAGCTATCAAATCGAAAAGCAGAATGAAAAATATCGCCTCGTTAATTATTCTATTTGTTTTGGTGATGATTCCCCAGCTTGTTGAGGCACGCCAGGAGGCGGAGAAAAAACCGCTGAGACTTTCACTGGCTTATCATCAGCAAAACGACCAACTGCCCATTATAAAAGTTACTGCCAAAAGTAAAACCGGGAAGAAATTTGAGCCGGTAGATTCAGTGTTGGTTAATCTTTTCTTTGGCGATGAAACAGCTGAAGGTTTTATAGGCAGAGTGCGGACAAACGACTATGGTGAAGCATCACTTTCGTTGCCTGATAAATTCAAAGAGTCGTGGACAAAAGCTTCCCCGCTAAAATTCATAGCCACCGTAACCGGTAATAATCATTTTGATGATGCGTCCTCCGAAATCGAAATAACCAAAGCCAGAATTGAACTTACGCTGGGAGAAGAAGATAGTGTTCGATCCATGAGCGCCAAAGTTTTAGCTTACCAGGACACTAGCTGGGTCGAAGTGCCTGAAGTAGAATTAAAATTTGTGGTGAAGCGCGTTCTTAAAGATTTGCAGGCCGGTGAGGAAGAGACCTACACCTCTGATGAAACCGGCAGCGCCTCATCTGAATATACTCTCGTTATTCCTGGAGATAATATCGGGAATGTTAAAATTGGAGCAAAAATTGAAGATCATGAGTTGTATGGAAACATTGAAGCAACTCAAACAGTGAAATGGGGCTCAAGCCTTGGTCCAGATAATAGTTTTGAAGAGCGATCTTTATTTGCTACCCGTGACAAAACTCCGTGGTGGTTGCTTATATTTCCTAACTTAATCATCACGGGAGTGTGGGGCTTTATTTACTACCTGATCTATTTGATTTACAGGATTCGCAAACTCGGAAAAGCATAAAAATGAACCACATAAATGTTAAATAATAAAATCAATCTTATGAAAACGAAAAATCTGATGATTCTTTCCTTAATGATTTCAACTTTACTCTTATTCTCTTTTGCTTTCCAGGATAAACCCTGGGTGGTTCCCGACAAGTACGTAAAAATGACTAACCCCGTAAAGGCCGATGATGAATCCTTGAAGGAAGCAAAGGGGTTATGGACCAAACACTGCACTTCCTGTCATGGTAAAACGGGGAAAGGCGATGGCACCAAAGCAGCACAACTGGAAACGGAGATGAGAGACTTGTCCTCTGCCGAGTTACAAAAACAATCTGATGGCGAACTGTTCTATAAGACACTGGAAGGCCGCGATGAGATGCCAACCTTCAAAAAGAAAATTGCCGAAGAAGATGATGTATGGTTGCTGGTTAATTTTATTCGTACCCTAAAAGGCAAGTAATGGAGACAAGAGGCTTGGAAGAGTACCATCTTCAGCCCTACTGTATTTCCTAAACAATAATAAAATGAAAATTTATTTAGTGCTCCTCATTTTATTTATTACGATTCAACCGTCATTTTCTCAAAATGATTCAACAAAAACAGGCGACAGCGTAATCTATACTTGTCCTATGCATCCAGACATCGTATCAGATAAGCCGGGAAAATGCCCGAAGTGCGGCATGGAGTTGATTCAAAAAAAATCTAACGCGTCAGAGCACAAAATGAATATAATGATGTGTCCAATGCACGGCATGGTAGATATGAACCACAAACACGATGAAGAAAAAAAAGGTGGTATGAAAATGATGAAGGGCGTGGGTATTGGAATGGGAGTAATGATGGTTGTGATGATGGTACTCCTTATGACAGATTGAAGAAAAAGTTTACTAATTGAATGTACTTTGCTGTCGTAAAAATTAAACATAGACAATAGTAAACGATAAAATCAAAACGTTTGAAACCGGAAATCTTATTCCACTGGGTAAACGAGGCGGCCACATATAGAGTCGCCTATTTTTTCACCTCATCTTCAATTATCTGAACCTTGCCGGTGGCCATGTGGTAAACGCCACCGTAAATTTCAAGCTCTTTATTCTCAAATTTTTGACGAAGGATGCTAGACTCTTTCAGCAGGTGAACTCCAAAAATAACATTGTGAATCACTACACGATAGTTCTTATCGTGATCATCATCAAGAATTTGAATAGCGTTTGGCTCCAATCTTATAAAATTGATAAGAACATTAAGGTGACCCGGTAAACTATCTATCGGCTGATCAACGAAATATTGAATGGCTCCGCAATTTTCATGTCCTGTTACGATGATAACCTTACAATTAAGTTTTAACACCGCATATTCAATACTCGCCAGTTCATAATCACCAATAACATTACCGGCAGTCCGAATCACAAACAGATCACCTAAACCCTGGTCGAAAATTATCTCTGGCGGCACGCGGGAATCAGAACAACTAACAACCACAGCAAACGGGTGCTGACCACTTGAAATTTCTTTGAGCCGGTCTTTAGATTGATGTGGATGAACCTGATGCGAATTATAATACCGCTTGTTCCCTTCGATCAATCGATCAATTGCCGAAAGGTCAGTTTTTATTTCGCGTGAACTTTTGAGTGAACAGGAAACGAGTATTAACAGCGAAAGCGATATCAGGATCTTCATCTTTATTTTCGGAACCGGATATAATAATCACTATTTTTGAATGAAGAGCGAATGACAATTATCACCCATGGGGGGAGACTTATAGCAGGTTTAGATTAGATGAATGAAGGAGGCAAGGGGATCAATCACTCACCAACTCTCAAATGAAATTTGACTCTATATTTGACGGGAAGAAATAAAATGAAACGAATTCCATATTTGCTTTTTCCTTTTCTCCTCCACATGATCGCCTCCGGGCAAAATCTTGTCCCCACTCACAACGATCAAAAAATAAAAGTCCCCTACTCTATCAAGCCTGGTGCATTTGCTTTTCATACTCAAGATGTAAAACTGCTGGATGGGCAATTCAAACGCGCCATGGAACTGGATGCGGCTTATTTATTAGAAATTGAACCCGACCGGCTCTTGCACAGGTTTAGAAAATTTGCAGGCCTTCAACCCAAAGGTGAGTTGTATGGCGGCTGGGAAAAGGAAACTCTTTCCGGTCACTCACTTGGTCATTATTTATCGGCTTGTGCAATTCAGTATGGCTCCACTCAAGACAAGCGCTTTCTCGATCGTGTCAATTATATTGTGGATGAACTCGCAGAATGCCAGGATGCACGCAAGATTGGATATGTTGGTGCCATTCCCAAAGAAGACTCTGTTTGGAATTTAGTTTCGAAAGGACAAATGCGCGTGCTGGATTTTTCTTTGAACGGAGCCTGGAGCCCATGGTACACCGAGCATAAGATTCTGGCCGGCCTCATGGATGCTTTCTATTACGCTGATAATAAAAAAGCGCTCACCATCACCACTCGCTTTTGTGATTGGGTTGGAGAAACATTAAAGAATTTAACCGATGAACAAATACAGAAAATGCTCGACTGTGAATTTGGTGGTATGAACGAAGCGCTGGTAAATGTTTATGCCCTTACGGGCGATAAGAAATACCTGGAGTTATCCTATAAGTTCGAGCACAACAAAATCATCGATCCACTGTCGCATCAGCTGGATGATCTGAACGATAAACATTCCAACACCCAAATCCCAAAAATAATCGGCAACGCCAGACGGTATGAATTTACATCATCAACAAAAGATAAAATCGTGAGTGAATTTTTCTGGAACACGATTGTAAACAACCACACCTACGCCATTGGCGGCAACAGCGACTCCGAACATCTGGGCGCCCCGGGAAAAATGAATGACCGTCTCAGCGACAACACTGCCGAAACCTGCAACACCTATAACATGCTGAAACTTACCCGGCATTTGTTTACTCAGCAGCCGAAAGCCGCTTACGCGGATTATTATGAACGTGCCTTGTACAACCACATCTTCTCTTCACAACGACCGGAGGACGGTATGATGTGCTACTTCACTCCGTTGAGAAAGGGAGGTAAAAAAGATTACAGTGATAAGTTCAATTCGTTTTGGTGCTGTGTGGGATCGGGAATGGAGAATCATGTGAAGTACAATGAAAGTATTTATTATCGATCAAGCGATGGCGGAGTTTATGTAAACCTGTTTGTTCCCTCGGAGTTGAATTGGAGCGAGAAGCAAGTAACGCTAACACAAGAAACGCATTATCCGGAAGAGTCTTCAACCTCATTTAATATTCAAGCCAAAAAACCAGTCGCCTTCACCCTGTACATCCGCAAGCCGTGGTGGGCTAAATCAAGTTTTGTTTTTACTGTTAATGGAAAATCGGCAATCGCGAAACTTAACCTCGATGGCTACTACACCATCAGCAAAAAGTGGAATACTGGCGATGTTTTAAAAGTCGACATGCCCATGCAACTCTACACCGAAGTCATGCCCGACAATCCAAATCGAATGGCATTTATGTATGGGCCGCTGGTACTTGCTTCACGATTGGGCCAAGAGGAACTTAAACCATTCTCAATGCTTCCTATTTTGCGAAAAGAAGGTCAGGACAATCTGGAATTAGTAGAACTAGATTTTGCATCGGTGATACTAAAAATTTTTGGAAAAGATTCATCACAGAATATAACCTTAGTTCCCTTCAACACCATTCACGATGAACGATACAATGTGTATTGGGACATCTTCACACCCTCAGCCTGGGAAAAAGAAAAACAAGATTACGATGAAGCTGCACGAAAAACTTCAGAACTCGAAAAACTTACGATAGACTTTTTACAGCCGGGCGATTCTGTTTCAGAAAAAGCGCACAACCTAACCAGTTCCAAATCTTACCGAGGTCGCTCCAATGCCAGACGCTGGCGCGATGCCCGCGAAGACGGTTTCATTTCTTTCACGCTCAAATCAGAGCCCAATACACCTCAAACTTTAATTCTCACTTATTGGGGCAGTGATGGTGGTGGCCGTTTACTTTTTGATATTGTGGTGGATGGCGAAACCATTGCAACTCAGGAAGTGAGGCAAAATTTTCCCAACCGGTTTTTTGACATTCGTTATAAACTGGATGAGCGACTGACCAAAGACAAGAAGACTATTACTGTTTTATTAAAGCCGCACACCGATAAAAGAGTGGCGAGGATTTTTGGGGTGAGGGTGGTGAGGGAAGAGTAAATCTAAAATCATAAATCTAAAATCTAAAATTGAACTATGACTCCCGACCAAAACTTCGAACAACTCAAACTAAATTTACCTCCCGCCCCAAAACCTATCGGTGTTTATAAACCCTTTTTGATTGTAGGAAATTTGGTTTATGTATCTGGCCACGGAACAGTTCAAGAGGATGGAACACTCATCATTGGCAAGGTTGGGTCTGATCTGGATGCCGATCAGGCCAAGTTGGCTGCCCGGCAAGTTGGGCTTGCCATATTAGCGACCTTGAAAAAAAACCTGGGCAGCTTCAACAAAATAAAACGGGTAATCAAAGTTCTCGGAATGGTAAATGCCACACCTGATTTTGAGCGGCATCCATTCATTATCAATGGATGCAGCGAACTCTTCGCGAAAGTTTGGGGCGAGGATAATGGTGTGGGTGTGCGGAGTGCCGTTGGCATGGGCTCTTTGCCTGACAACATTCCGGTGGAAATTGAGGCCGTGTTTGAATTGAATTAAGGGCATCTCTAATAACCCGCTAAAAAAAATTTATTTCCTTACTGGAATTGAGTTTTATAAAAATGCTCTTTGATTCTCTCTGCACGACCTC